>CALDZL010000039.1 GCA_937944295.1 uncultured Sphingorhabdus sp. | reverse complement strand
ATGGCAACCATTCCATACACCATTCACTTCCCATGTTTCACGTCCATGCTCTCACTGGTGCCAGCCTCTATTTCGGCCGCTTTTTTCTCAACAAGACCCACAATATGTTCGATCATATCATCATCTTGGACATGATGGTCGGTCATACCTGATAGGAAGATCATATGTTTGCCATTGCCGCCGCCTGTGAGGCCAATATCAGTCTCGCGCGCTTCACCAGGTCCATTGACCACGCAGCCAAGCACGGAGAGCGATAATGGCGTATTGATATGTTGCAGACGTTCTTCGAGCGTTTGCACGGTACGGATCACATCAAAGCCTTGGCGCGCGCAGCTTGGGCAGCTCACCACACGAACGCCGCGCGTGCGCAGGCCTAATGCTTTGAGCATTTCATAGCCAACGCGCACTTCTTCTTCGGGTTCAGCAGAGAGCGAGACCCGTATCGTATCGCCAATCCCGCTCCAGAGCAGATTGCCCATGCCAATCGCGCTTTTCACCGTACCGCCAATCAGGCCGCCAGCCTCGGTTATGCCCAAATGCAGCGGGCAGTCCACCACATCGGCAAGCTGTGAATAGGCTGCAACGGCAAGGAATAGATCGCTGGCTTTGACGGCGACCTTATATTCGTGAAAATCCTGATCTTGCAGCAATTTAATGTGATCTAATGCACTTTCTACTAAGGCCTCTGGACAAGGTTCACCATATTTCTCGAGCAGGTCTTTTTCGAGGCTGCCAGCATTGACGCCGATACGAATGGCGCAGCCGTTTGATTTGGCAGCATCAACTACCTCTTTGACGCGCTTTTCGCTGCCAATATTCCCTGGGTTAATGCGCAAGCATGCGGCCCCTGCTTCGGCGGCTTCGATCCCGCGTTTATAGTGGAAATGAATATCCGCCACAATCGGTACGCGGCTGGCACGAACAATTTGTTTGAGAGCCGCCGTGCTGTCCTCATCAGGGCAAGATACGCGGATAATATCAACGCCTGCTTCTTCGCAGCGGCGGATTTGATCGACAGTCCCCTTAATATCGGGAGTGGGCGTGTTGGTCATGCTCTGTACGCTAATGGGGGCATTGCCGCCCACGGCCACATCACCAACCATGATTTGCCGACTTTGGCGGCGTTCAATGTCGCGCCATGGGCGCAAAGAGGGATTATCTAAACTCATCAATACTTTCCACTTTCTGGGGGTCTAAACTAAGTTAGGATAAACGGTTGAAAATAATATAACGGCTGTAATTTAAAAATAGTATGAATGCGAGCATCAAACGCAAAGAAATAATGGGTTCACTCTTTTTTCCAGCCAAACATCGCTCTTATCAATCCATCTTTTAATATTAAACCATGGTAAAGGCTGGCCATAATATGAATGGATAAGAAAATAACAAAAGGTGTCACGAGCATCTTATGAATAGCATAAATTCTTACCGATTCTTCGGGACCGACAATAGCAAATAATCTCGGGACCTCTATTACAGATGCGATATAGACTTTACTTCCGCCGCGCATTGCCCCGGCCCATCCTGTCGAAGCTAACGCAAATGCTAATCCTAATAATATGATGTGGGATATAAATATTGCGAACTGCCAATATATAATATTACCATGTTTGGCAGATTTTATCTGCGCAATTTGATCTAAAATGCTAGCCATAAATAATATCGGCATAATGATAATGGAAAGCATACCAAATGTATGATGCGCGGCATAATATATATCACGATTGATAATTCCAACACCAGACCATCCGCCATCAAATGCTCTATAACCGCTGATAAGACTGATCGAAATCGCGATGATCAATATTATGTGTAATATGCGAATATTACGGGGGCGATAATGTTTATATTGTAACATAGGGTTGTGAATTTAAAAGCTATTTCAAATCTTTGCAACGTCAGAATAGTTATGATATCTATATCAATAGGCTATTTTGTTATGCTAAATATTCCGTATAAGAGAGAAATATCATGAATAGACTATTTGCTACCCTGTTTTTATCATTCCTATTTGGGGCTTCTGAAATTATCGCTGCTAATGAGACCGATGATGTCTCAATAGCTAAAGAGGAAGGCACTGATAAAGGTTGGTCTATCGCTATTCATGGTGGGGCAGGCGTTATCAAGCGTGCAAATCTATCCGTGGAACGTGAAGCGGCCATTCGTGCGAAACTTGATGAAGCGCTAGCCAAAGGTAGTGCAATATTGGCCAATGGCGGATCATCGATGGATGCTATTACCGCGACGATTATGATTTTGGAAGATGATCCTAACTTTAACGCTGGTAAAGGCGCAGTTTTCACTTGGGAGGGCGCGAATGAATTGGACGCCTCTATCATGGATGGTAAGACCCGTAACGCAGGCGCAGCTGCGGGGGTGCAATACACTAAAAACCCTATTTTGCTGGCACGGGCGGTTATGGAAAATAGCCGCCATGTTTTGTTATCGGGTGCGGGTGCTGATCAGTTTTCGCGCGAACAAGGTTTAGAGCAAGTTGATCCGCAATATTTTTACACGCAATCAAGATTTGATAGTTTGCAACGGTATAAAGCGGCGCAAACCAAGCGCGATGCCGAAAAAGCTGCTGCTAAAACATCTGTGATTGATGTAAAAAGCGATGCCTTAGGCCGTGACTATCGGTTTGGTACCGTTGGTGCTGTTGCCATTGATAAAGCGGGTAATATCGCCGCTGGCACATCAACGGGCGGGTTAACGGGCAAACGTTGGGGCCGCATTGGCGATGCCCCGATCATCGGTGCTGGCACTTATGCCGATAACCGTTCTTGCGGCATATCGGCAACGGGAGCGGGTGAATATTTTATTCGCGTTGGTGTGGCCCATGAAATCTGTACGCGGATTAGGTTGCGCTTTCGAGAATTGATCAAAGAAGAACAAGCCAGCGTTCCCAAAAATGCGGATGGCACACCAGAATTTCTTATCCATGTTAGTGAATTTCCTTTTGACCAACAAGAGGTTCAGCGCATTGCCGACGAAGTGATTGCGGAGCAAGGAAATCTCGGTGGTTCGGGCGGAATTATCTATGTTACCCCATGGGGGCAGAGCGGATTTAGCTTTGATACACCCGGCATGTACCGCGCACGCGGTGACAGCAATGGCACGAAGATAATTGCCATTTATGATGATGAGTGATTATTTTAATTGGAGGGAAATAAATTGTTATTTTATAAATTATTATTTTGTAGTTTCTTATGTGTTTTTTCCTTAGGTTTTACACAAACTTCTTGGCCTATTAATGTCGAACGAGAAGTAGATGAAGGCACTTATATGAGTGTTTATGCTTCATTCTCAGGTTGGCGTATATGGAAAACAGAAACTAAAAATGGCATTAGTTGTAAGGCAGTTAAATCTGCGAAAGGGAAGCCTCATCCGATACCTGTTGGTGTTAATTCAGCATTATATAGGGGAACCCCATTTTTGACGGTGCTTACAGGCTACAAAGATAGGGTTGTCTATTCATGGAGTGCAGAACATTATGGAAATGTATCTGTTAAAATTCGTATTCCAGGTGAGAAGTTTTGGGATGAATATCGTAGCTCGAGCGTAGATATGCAAAAATATCAAGAAAAACGGATAGAAATTTCATTAATAAGTTGGGAGTACCCTGAAATATATGTAGGTCTCTCTGAACAAAAAGGTATTTTTGAGTTGATTGGAATTAAGAAAGCCCTGAGTGAAATAGATAAATGTGAAAATGTTCAACCAAGCTGATTTCAAACAAAATTTATGGGATAAGCATGTTGTACCGCGCATCATTCCTATTGCTTGCGGGCAGGGGCAGATTATGAAACGCCGCTCGCTCATCGTGCCGCATGCGACAGGTAAAGTGCTGGAACTTGGTGTTGGCGGCGGTCTCAATCTAAGCTTTTATGATGCCTCTCGCGTGACAAGCGTATCGGGCGTTGATCCATCGCCTGGACTGCTGAACCGCGCGCGTTACGCGGCTAAAACGGCGGGCATAGATTTCGATATTAAGGCTGGCATTGCCGAGGCTTTGCCGTTTCGCGATAATCATTTTGACACCGTAGTGGTCACTTTTACG
>CALDZL010000038.1 GCA_937944295.1 uncultured Sphingorhabdus sp. | reverse complement strand
GATTGGGCCGCGACAGAGCGCGATACTCTGGGTACAAAATCTCCGCAAACTTGCAAAGTGGCCCTGCGTCAACTGGCCGAGGGCGCGCAAATGAAAAGCTTTGCTGATCAGATGAAACAAGAATATGCCATTGGTTCCCATGTTGTTTCCATGCATGACTTTCTTGAGGGCGTACGGGCCCTAATCATTGATAAAGATAATGAACCGACATGGAATCCTGCTACCCCGCAAGAGGTAAGCGAGGAATGGATTGATGCTATCTTTGAGCCGCTGCCTGCGGATGAAGAGTGGAAGCCGTTAAAACTGTAGAGCGTGAAATTTGAGGAGTTTAAAATGTCGCAATATGAAACCATAATCGTCGAGCAAAGCGATGCTGTGACACTGATTACGCTTAATCGGCCCAAGGCGCTTAATGCTCTAAATAGCCAAGTTTTAGCTGATTTAACGGCGGGGTTCGCGGCTTATGATGCGGATGAAACGCAGCGCTGTGCGGTGCTTACGGGTAGCGCAAAAGCCTTTGCGGCGGGCGCGGATATTAAGGAAATGCAATCGCAAAGCTTCGCCGATATGTATGGCAGTAACTTTTTTGCGGGCTATGAGCAGGTAACGGCAACGCGCAAGCCCTGGATAGCGGCGGTCGCTGGCTATGCGCTGGGCGGCGGCTGTGAATTGGCGATGATGGCTGATATTATTGTGGCAGCAGATAGCGCCAGATTTGGCCAACCTGAAATCAATTTGGCGGTAACCCCTGGCATGGGCGGATCGCAGCGTCTAACCAAAGCAATCGGTAAAGCTAAGGCGATGGAAATGTGCTTGAGCGGACGGATGATGAAGGCCGATGAAGCCGAGCGCTGCGGCCTTGTTGCCAAAGTGGTTACTGCTGATGATATGCTGGACGAAGCCATGCAATTGGCAGGCGAAATTGCATCAAAAGCACCATTAGCGGCTATTGCTGTTAAAGAAATGGTCAATAAATCCCAAGAATTGTCATTGCGCGAAGGATTGGATTTTGAGCGCCGCCTATTCCACGGATTATTCGGCACACAAGATCAAAAAGAAGGTATGGCAGCCTTTGTCGAAAAACGCGATGGTCAATGGACGGGTAAGTAAAACAGAAGCATTGCAATAAACCAGCAAATGAAGCGGTCTCAATAAGGAAGTGATATGAAAATAGCGTTTATTGGCTTGGGTAATATGGGCGGCGGTATGGCCGCTAATCTGGTAAAGGCCGGTCATGCGGTCAATGCATTTGACCTCTCAGAAGAGGCTCTGTCTGCCGCAAAAGAAAGCGGCTGCGCTCCATTTTCTGCGGCTCGCGATGCTGTGTCTGGGGTAGATGCGATTGTATCAATGCTGCCCAATGGCGCTATTGTCGATACTGTCTACCAAAGCGATGTATTTGGCCATGCGCCAGAGGGTGCATTGCTGATTGATTGTTCTACTATTGATGTGGGTACGGCCAAATCGGTTGGAATGGCTGCCAAGCAGGCGGGCTATATGATGGTCGATGCGCCTGTTTCGGGCGGAATTGCAGCGGCCAATGCAGGTACGCTGGCATTCATGGTGGGAGGCAGCAAAGAGGGCTTTGCCCGCGCCGAAACCATTTTATCCGATATGGGAAAAGCGGTTATCCATGCGGGTGATAATGGTGCAGGGCAATCAGCCAAAATATGCAATAATATGCTGCTTGGGGCGTCGATGATTGCGACGTGTGAAGCTTTTATGATGGCCAAGAAACTGGGATTAGACCCGCAAAATTTTTATGATATTAGCTCGGTTTCTTCGGGACAAAATTGGTCGATGACCAGCTATTGTCCGCTGCCTGATGTTGGGCCAACATCGCCTGCGGATAATGACTATCAAGGCGGCTTTGCTAGCGCTCTAATGCTCAAGGACTTGCGTCTTGCGATGGAAGCAGCTAGCCAAGCAGGCGCAGACACGCCCATGGGTGCAAAGGCGGCGCAGCTTTATGAGCAATTTGTCGAAGCGGGACATGCCGATAAAGATTTTTCTGCTATTATACAAACGCTTTGAAAGGTTTAAGACGCCGCCATAACGGTTTTTGACGATGTCTTTTCACCGCTTCTTAATTGTTGCATCGCTTCGCCGACGGTAACATTAACGCTGCGATATACATCATCCGCTGGTAATTGTGCCATCAATGCTTCATGTGCTTTTTCTAACCCATGATAGGGCAATGTTTGTACCAGATGATGCAAGGCATGATAGCGCAAACCAACGGGCGCGAGCAGCCCGCCGAAGAAGCGATTGCCGATGAGATTAACGCTATCGAGCAATTGTGCCTCGCGCGATACGCTTTGCCTATCATAATTAATATAGCGATGCGCCACCAATGTGCGCACGCCATTAATGACCATAGATAGGACCACAAGTACCAAAATCTTGAGCGCGGTTAGCAGTGGTACAAACCCGCTTATAATGGCAGCAAGATAGATATATAATAAAAGGGTCGCCATGATGATTGCGGTTTGATCAAACTGGGTCGGTTTTTGTTTTCCTGTAGGAATATAATCCCAATTAATGACCAGTGCGGTGCCCTTGCCTTGCATCAGACGGTTGCCCAATGATGGAAATATCCAGATAATCGGGTTAAGCAGCATCCGCAGCGCCACCATAGAGATAGGGCCAATGACATGACCATTTACAAAATGGGCAAGGCCAAGCAAAGAGCGGTTGTGAATGGGAACATATTCAGGGTCTTGCACAGTTGCAAAACTATCGGGCATATGATGCTCCAAATGGGCATCATAAAGATGTGATGGTGATAATATTGGAATACCAAATAAGATATTCCAGCCTGCTTTAAAGGCCATTTCACTTTTGTTGCGGCGGTTAAAATGGACAATTTCATGCATGAAGCTACCGCAGCGATAGGCTGCAAATACACCAATGATCAAACCGATGACAGACCATGCAAAAGGTGCAAATAACCAAGCCATCATGCCTGATATAAATAGTGACCATGTGAACAGAAAGTCGACCCAATATTGCATCATATTGCGCGCCATAAATGGCTTGGTCAATTTGATATAGGATGCTTGGCTGTACATTCTTGCTCCGCGTAATATTTGGGTGAACTGTTTAAACCTAATATAGGAATTAATAATATAACACCAAGGCAGATTTATGGCGAGAATGATTTTGG
>CALDZL010000037.1 GCA_937944295.1 uncultured Sphingorhabdus sp. | reverse complement strand
GGTCGAGAAGAAGTGGGGCACGATCCAACCCAACCGCTTTGCCGATATTATCGCCATCAAAGGCGATGCTATTAAATATCCCGCCCTATTCCAACGTGTCGATTTTGTTATGAAAGATGGCATCATCTATAAAAAGGATGGCGATCCCGTGGAAGAAAATCTAAAAAATACACCATAAGGTTCATAGCCACACTGATTATATTGGTTCATCATACAGACTATTGTATAATCTTTATATCGACGCGTGCTGTGCCGCTCTTTATCATTCCAATTTCACGAGCCGCTGCACGCGATAAATCAATGACGCGCCCTTTAATCCAAGGTCCACGATCATTAATACGCACCGTCACTTCACGGCCATTTCGGCGATTGATAACGCGAACTATAGTGTCAAACTTAAGCGTTTTATGTGCCGCAGTCATTTTGCTATTGCTAAATATCTCGCCATTTGCAGTGCGTCTCCCATTGAACTTATTGGCATAAAAACTAGCAACGCCACTCTGAAAAATAGAAACTGTATCTTGGCTGATATTATAAGCGCGAGACGGATTGCTAAACACCATAATAGATAGTGCCACTACACCGATAATATATGCAAATTTCTTCATTACACCCCCTCGACTCACGCAAAACATAGAGCATCCAGCGCAAAAGTCCAAATTTAGCGCATTGGCAATTGATTCAGACGATCATAATCTAGAATTATGTCAGTTTCAGTCCAATATAACTTATATTGATTATAATTTACGCAGATATTTGGAACGCAATATAAAAATATCAAACATCCAGATTGGCAACATCCAATGCATTTTCGACAATGAAATCGCGGCGCGGTTCGACCACATCACCCATTAATTTGGTGAAAATCTCATCGGTCACATCGGCCTGCTCAACCGTCACTTGCAGCAATGTGCGTACATCAGGGTCGAGCGTCGTTTCCCACAGCTGATCGGCGTTCATTTCGCCCAATCCTTTATAGCGCTGGAACGCAAGGCCTTTACGGCCTGCAGATAGCACCGCTTCAAGCAATTCAGAAGGACGCGTAATCAAAATACCTTCATCATTCTCGGATGCATTATCGCTGCTTTTCACCAAGTGGCTTTGCTGGGCATAAGTCGTCAATTCTTCCTGTGCCAATATGTGCAATTTGCGCGCCTCAGCCGAATTAAGAAATTTTTGTTCAATGATATGATGGTCTGACACACCGCGCCATAGACGCTCAAAATGATAGCCGCCATCTTCTGGGACATGCGCGCTCCATTTGCCTTCATCATCCACTTTATCCATCCAAGCGGCTGTTGCATCCGCCAGAGTTTTACGGTCCATAACCGTTTCGTTATCGGATGGAGCAAGCGCCCCCGTGAGCGCCATAGCCTCGATAATCGTGCTATCATATCGGCGCGGCGCATAAGCCATCAATGATTTCATCCGCCGTGCATGCTCGAGCAAATGCGCCAAATCTGCACCGCTGCGCGCGCCTTCATTGGTACGCAAAATCATGCCATTCAGACCTGCATCGATGAGATAATTGCTTAGCGCGGCATCATCTTTTAGGTAAACCTCGCTCTTGCCGCGACCCACTTTATAGAGGGGTGGCTGGGCGATATAAAGATGCCCATTTTCGATAATCTCTGGCATTTGACGATAGAAAAATGTGAGCAATAAAGTGCGAATATGCGCGCCATCCACATCAGCATCGGTCATGATAACGATTTTATGATAGCGCAATTTTTCAATGTTAAATTCTTCGCGGCCAATGCTGGTCCCCATTGCCTGAATGAGAGTGCCGACCTCTTTAGAAGACAGCATCCTATCAAAACGAGCGCGCTCTACGTTCAGGATTTTCCCTTTAAGCGGTAATATGGCTTGATATTGGCTATCGCGGCCTTGTTTGGCCGACCCACCAGCACTATCACCCTCCACTAGGTACAGCTCGCACTTGCTCGCATCGCGCTCGCGGCAATCAGCAAGCTTACCAGGTAATGAAGCAATATCCATCGCCCCCTTACGGCGGGTTAATTCGCGCGCTTTTTTCGCAGCCTCTCGCGCCGCAGCCGCATCGATAATTTTCTGCACAATCATCGCTGCATTGGCAGGATTTTCCTCGAGCCATTCCTCAAGCTTATCCGCCATCAAGCTCTCTAGCGGTTGACGCACCTCGGATGATACCAGCTTATCCTTGGTCTGTGATGAGAATTTCGGATCGGGTAATTTTACCGAGACAATACCCGTAAGCCCCTCGCGCATATCATCGCCCGTCAATTTCACTTTTTCTTTTTTCAGGGCACCCGATTTTTCCGCATAATTGTTGAGCGTTCGAGTTAAAGCGCTGCGGAATGCGGCCAAGTGGGTGCCGCCATCGCGCTGCGGAATATTATTGGTGAAGCATAATACATTTTCATAGTAGCTGTCGTTCCATTCGAGCGCGACATCGATTGTGATGTCATCGCGCGTCCCGCCAATAGCAATAGGATCGGGAACAAGCGCATTTTTATTGCGATCCAAATATTTCACAAAGGCCGCAATGCCGCCTTCATAATAAAGTTCGACGCTTTTTTTGTCTTCGCCGCGTGCATCCTCAAGAAAGATACGAACGCCGCTATTGAGGAAAGCCAATTCACGGTAGCGATGCTCTAATTTATCAAAATCAAATTCGGTGATCTTAAACGTATCAGGCGATGGTAAAAATGTGACCATCGTGCCCTTTTTACCATCCGCATCACCGATCACCTTTAGCGGCTTTACCGCATCACCAAAGGCAAAACGCATATAATGTTCTTTACCATCGCGCCAAATATTAAGATCAAGCCATTCGGACAGAGCATTGACCACAGATACGCCCACTCCGTGTAATCCACCCGATACTTTATAGGCATTATCGTCAGAGGTGTTTTCAAATTTACCACCCGCATGAAGCTGGGTCATAATCACTTCGGCGGCCGATACACCTTCTTCGCTATGCATACCAACAGGAATACCGCGCCCATTATCGGACACCGAAACACTACCATTAGGATTAAGCGTAATGGTTATTAAATCGCAATGACCCGCCAGCGCTTCATCAATCGCATTATCGGACACTTCAAAGACCATGTGATGAAGCCCGCTGCCATCATCGGTATCACCAATATACATGCCTGGACGTTTGCGCACTGCATCAAGCCCTTTGAGGACTTTAATGGAGTCTGCTCCATAATCATTTTGGTTAGGATTATCGATAGAATCTGGAACCGAGGCGCTACTATTTGCATCAGCGTCACCTTGGCTGTCCATTGCATTATTTTCATCCTCAGAAGACGAAGAGTCGTGAATATCAGAATGCATGTCGTGAATAATATTTATCATATCGATAGGATAGAGCAATATAGGATAAAAACCAAGAGAAACACTATCTTATCCACATATTTTATATGTTTTAATACAATACCTTACCTTTAATATTATCCTGAGTCTTTGATTATTGCTTTGAATATCAAATTACCGCTTCATAATCAGCAAGATTGAGAGAAAAAATATGCCGAATACCACCATAGATACGCAGATCGAATTGGAAAAAGATTTTGGTGATTTAGACGCTTTATTGCGCGCTTATGGCACGCAGCAACCTCAACACATCGCGTTAATCGATCATAAGCGCTCTATTGATTGGCAAGCGCTCGATGCTCTCACCGCGCGAATGGCAGCGGCTTTGCAGTGCGATGGTCTGAAAAAGGGACAAGCAGTCGCCATATTAGGCACAAGCTGCATCAACTATGCGCTCATTTATATCGCCGCCATACGCGCTGGCGGATGCGCCGCCCCGCTCACAACATCAGCAGCGCCCAATCAATTACGCGCCATGATGGCCGATAGCGGTGCTATGCATCTTTTTATAGACAGTGCTAAATTAATGGACCTAGAGGGAGAAGGAATTGCGCCATCGCATATCATCATGCTCGATGAAGCGCATAGCAGATATCCATCCATGACCGATTGGATGGTAGCAGAAGGCGAACGGCATGAACCGCCCAATGTCGGCCCAGATAATCCGCAAAATATCATCTACAGCAGCGGCACCACTGGCACGCCCAAGGGCATCGTTCACTCGCGCCTTATGCGCTGGCGGCAAACTGCTATCGGTGAGAAATCAGGCTACGGCGAAAATAGCGTCACCTTGCTCTCAACGCCGCTTTATTCCAACACCACTTTGGCATGTTTTAACCCCTCGATTGGCTATGGCGGTACAACCATAATCATGCCAAAATTTGATGTGAAGACATATTTGGGGCTAGCTCAGAAATATCGCGTGACGCACACCATGCTAGTGCCTGTGCAATATAAGCGCATCATGGAATATGACGGTTTCGATACTTATGATTTAAGCAGCTTTGCTCTCAAATATTGCACTAGCGCGCCTTTTGCAGCGGAATTAAAAGCCGACGTGGTCAAACGCTGGCCAGGTGAATTAATCGAAATATATTCCATGACGGAAGGCGGCGTTGTCTGCTTACTGCGCTGCACGCAATATCCCGATAAGCTCCATACCGTTGGCCAGCCGCACATCGGCAGCGAGCTTATCACCATTGATGAAGAATTAAACCGATTGCCAGCGGGGGAAACGGGTGAATTGGTTGGCCGTTCTCCTACCATGATGAGCGGCTATCAAAACCAGCCTGAAAAAACATCAGAGGCGACGTGGATTGATCAAGAAGGCAATCGCTGGCAACGCATGGGTGATATTGGCCGTGTTGATGATGAAGGCTTTGTTGAGCTAATTGGACGCAGCAAAGATATGATTATATCGGGCGGTTTTAATATCTATCCCAAAGACCTAGAGGAAATATTGCTTACGCATCCAGCCGTTGATGAAGCAGGCGTTATTGGCGTGCCGTCTGATCACTGGGGCGAGACACCTGTTGGGTTCATTAGCACAATAGGTAATGCGCCTGCAGATTTAGATAGCATAATGGCGGATGTGAATGCACAGCTTGGTAAAACACAACG
>CALDZL010000036.1 GCA_937944295.1 uncultured Sphingorhabdus sp. | reverse complement strand
TGCGCGATAAGGTTCTTGCCAATGCGCCCGATGCCGAAGATGGATTTTTTGCCGTACCGAAAGTGATTGAATGACTGATATAACCGAATTGGGAATAGCGGCCATCCGTGATGGTGTTGCGGGCGGCGATTTTACCGCTGTAGAAGTGGCAGAGGCGTTTAATGCAAATATAGCAGCCGCATTAGCGCTCAATGCTTTCATCGTTGAAACGCCAGAGATCGCTCTGAACATGGCCAAGAGCGTGGATGATGATCGCGCTGCGGGCAAAGAATTGGGCAAAATGGCTGGCGTCCCCATTGGGATGAAGGATTTGTTTTGCACCGAAGGCACGCAAACCACTGCTGCATCTAACATCTTAGGCGGATTTGTCCCGCAATATGAATCAACCGTGTCTGCCAACCTCTGGAAAGCGGGGGCAGGGATGCTCGGCAAGCTTAATCTCGACCAATTTGCGATGGGTTCATCCAATGAAACCAGCGCTTTTGGCAATGTTATTTCGCCTTGGCGCATTGGCGGCGGCAATAATGCACCGCTAGCCCCTGGAGGCTCTTCGGGTGGGTCATCGGCTGCGATTTCTGCGCGGCTGTGTCCAGCAGCTACGGGTACAGATACGGGCGGCTCTATTCGCCAACCCGCCGCTTTTACGGGTATTACGGGTATTAAACCAACCTATGGGCGCTGTTCGCGCTGGGGCGTTGTCGCATTTGCATCTTCGCTCGATCAAGCAGGGCCAATGGCGCATGATGTGCGCGATTGTGCGATTATGCTTGAGTCTATGGCGGGTTTTGACCCGAAAGATAGCACATCCTTGGATTTGCCAGTGCCCGATTGGGAAGCTGCTTTAAACAGCAATTTGAAGGGCAAGAAAGTCGGAGTTCCGCGAGAATATCGTATGGATGGCACCGACCAAGATATCCTCGATAGCTGGGATCAAGGCATCGCTTGGCTCAAAGATGCAGGTGCGGACATAGTCGATATATCCTTGCCGCACACCAAATATGCTTTGCCAGCCTATTATATCATTGCGCCAGCAGAGGCTTCGTCAAACTTATCGCGCTATGATGGCGTGCGCTATGGTATGCGCGAAGTGCCAGAGGGTGCAAATCTGCAAGATATGTATGCAGCGACCCGCAGCGCTGGATTTGGAGCAGAGGTAAAGCGCCGTATCATGATTGGTACTTATGTGCTTAGCGCTGGTTTCTATGATGCTTATTACACACAAGCGCAAAAAGTCCGCACGTTAATTTCGCAAGATTTTAAGGCGGCTTTTTCCGAATGCGATGTGATTTTGGCACCAACCACGCCAACGGCGTCCTTCCCATTGGGTGATAAGGATAAAGACCCGCTATCAATGTATCTGAACGATGTTTTTGCTGTTCCAGCCTCTATGGCGGGATTACCCGCAATGTCGGTTCCTTGCGGCCTAGACAAAGATGGGTTGCCTTTGGGATTACAAATCATTGGTAATATGCTGGATGAGCAAAGTGTTTTGAACGCTGGTTTAGCGATTGAAGAACGGGCAGGCTTTACCGCCCGTCCGGATAAATGGTGGTGAGCTCAATGAAAATAGGCAAATATGAATTTAATAAAGTTTGTAATATTTTGCCTAATAGAGATGAATTAGGAAATATTAGAACTTACATGCCTCAAGATAGATACAATAATATTAACAAACTTGCACTTAACCGATATGGTTTAGGACCTTTTCTAAAATTTAAAATATGTAATAACTACAATAAACCTGGAGTTTATGCTTTAACTATAGGTAATATGATAAAATACATAGGAGAGACTGTAAACCTCTCAAATAGATTTAATAATGGATATGGAAATATATCTCCTAGGAATTGTTATAAAAACGGCCAAGAGACTAATTGTAGATTAAATAGTATTATTTTTGAACAAATCAACAATGGTAAAGATGTGATGTTATGGTTTTGTCAGACAATTAATTATAAGCAAATCGAAGCTGATTTAAGGTTATCTCTGAAGCCCGAATGGAATAAAATATGAACAAATATACAGTGCAGGGCGCAACAGGCGAATTTGAAGTGGTCATCGGCCTAGAGGTTCATGCTCAAATTAGCACCCAATCCAAGCTATTTTCTGGATCATCGACCGAATTTGGTGCGGAACAAAATACGCAAGTGTCATTGGTTGATGCCGCAATGCCTGGAATGCTGCCCGTTCCGAATATGGAATGTATGCGCCAAGCGGTGCGCACGGGCATGGCGTTGGGCGCGCAAATTAACAAATATTCGCGCTTTGATCGTAAAAATTATTTCTACGCTGATCTGCCGCAAGGCTATCAAATTTCGCAGCTTTATCATCCAATCGTGGGTGAGGGCGAGATTGAGGTCACTTTGGATGAGAAAGACCCCGATAGCGCAACCAAAAAAATTGGTGTTGAACGTATTCATGTGGAGCAAGATGCGGGCAAATTAATGCACGATCAGCACCCCACCAGCAGCTATGTTGATTTGAACCGCTGCGGCGTTGCTTTGATGGAGATTGTGTCAAAGCCTGATATGACATCACCCAAGGAAGCAGGAGCTTATGTTAAAAAGCTAAGATCAATTCTGCGCTATGTTGGGTCGTGTGATGGCAATATGGAGCAAGGCTCTATGCGCGCTGATGTGAATGTTAGTGTGCGGCGTCCTGGTGAAGAATTGGGCACGCGGACCGAGACCAAAAATGTAAACTCGATTCGCTTTTTGATGCAGGTTGTCGAAATTGAAGCGCGGCGCCAAGTTGATCTGATCGAAGATGGCGGTGAAGTGGTACAGGAAACCCGGCTATTTGATCCCAATCGTATGGAAACGCGCTCTATGCGCTCCAAAGAAGATGCGCATGATTATCGCTATTTCCCCGACCCTGATTTGCTGCCCGTGGAATTGGACGATGCTTTCCTAGAAGAATGTCGTTCCAGCCTACCCGAATTGCCCGATGAAAAGCGCGAACGCTATGAGAAGGAGCTAGGACTTACCGCTTATAATGCGGCGGTTTTAACGGCGGAATCGGAAACATCTTACTGGTTTGAAGAATTGCTCGCGCAAAGCGTTGAGCGCACGGGTAAGTCCGATAAAGATTTGGCAAAACAATGCGCAAACTGGCTCTTGTCAGAGCTTTTTGGCGCACTCAACAAGCTTAGCGTGACATTAGAGGAAAGCCCCGTTTCGCCATCGCAAGGTGCGGAATTATTATCTTTGGTGGCCGATGGCACTATTTCGGGTAAAATTGCCAAAGATGTGTTTGAAATCATGCTAGAAACCAAACAAGGCGCTGAGCAGATTGTCGAAGAAAAGGGCTTGAAACAAGTGTCGGATACGGGCGCTATTGAAGCAGCTATCAACACCATTATTGCGGCCAATGAAGATAAGGTAGCACAATATCGCGGCGGTAATGAGCGTTTGTTAGGATTTTTCGTTGGCCAAACGATGAAAGCAATGCAAGGGAAAGCTAATCCGCAAATTGTTAATGAGATATTAAAGAAAAAACTTGATAGTTAGGCTGATTATTGCTCACTTAAAGATATGAGTAATGATGTTTATATATTCGGAAGATGGATACTTATTTTATTAGTGTCTTTTTCTACCCTGACAATGCAGTTTTCTGTACCTGCAAAATCGCATATTTCTTCTTATCAATCCGCTAAAAACATTTCTGAAAACCCGCCTGCTGATGCGGCGGACTATGATTTTAGTATAGATATTGATCCTGACCATAAACCTGTCACTGAGCTTGAAAAGACTCTTTGGGAGCAGGCTGACAAACTTGAAGCTGACTTTAAAAACAATTCGAGTAATATAATTGATGATCCAGAATTAAATGCTTATGTAAAAGAAGTTTTATGCAAGGTCATAGGCAATGCGCGCTGTGCCCCCATAAGGCTCTATTTGGTGCGAACAACGCAGTTCAATGCGCTGATGGCCCCCAATGGGATGATGCAGGTTTGGTCAGGGCTGTTGATTCGCATGAAAGATGAAGCGCAGCTTGCCTCTATATTGGCCCATGAATATGCCCATTATGTTCGGCGCCACAGTCTGCAGACCTTGCTATTGGCTAAAAATATAGAATCGACCAGTTTCATTCCCTACGTAGGATTATTTGCATCCCTAGGCACGGTTGGATCATTATTTGCATTTAGCAGAGAAATGGAGAGCGAGGCGGACAGGTTGTCATTAGAATATCTATATGCGGCAGGCTATAAACCGCAATCTTCATCCGATGTTTGGAAGCAATTATTAGAAGAATCGAAATTGACTGATGAAAAGAAGAGCGATGATAGTTTATTGAGCAATTTCTTTTCGACCCATCCTACCAGCGAAGATCGCATGCAAACATTGTCTGATTTAGCACAAAGCAAAGACCCAAATAAGGCTATATTTACCAATAAAATACAATATCGGGCTGCATTAGGGGACTGGTGGCCGAAATTTATTAACGATCAAGTCAAGGCCAAAAATTTCAAATCGGGTGAATTTCTCGTTGACCAATTGGCCCAAAATGGCTGGGATGCAGATCTTTATTTCGCCAAAGCAGAGCTTTTGCGTAAACGCGGAGAAAAAGATGATTTCATAAAGGCCGTAGAATTTTATCAAAAATCTATTGATGCTGGCTCGCAAAAACCCGAAAATTGGCGCGGCATGGGTTTGTCATTGATGCGCGATAACAAAAAAAAAGAAGGCAAAACAGTCTTATTAGAATATTTGAGACGTTTGCCCGATGCAGTCGACAGACGTATGATCAGATTGTTAACGGGTATAAAGGATGAAGACGAGAATCTTATGAAAGATGAAGTAGAAGAAAAAACTCTGAATGATCGCATGTAATAATTTATACATCCTGTCATAATTTGAACGAAATGAATGATAAATTTGCCAATATTATGGTCAAATTAGAAATAATTTCGTTTTTTCAGCCGATAATGCATAGGATAGACTTGCCCTTTTCATCAAGCTTGTATAGACGCGCCCATGAAATAACATGCGGGCGTGGCGGAATTGGTAGACGCGCCAGATTTAGGTTCTGGTATCGCAAGGTGTGGGGGTTCGAGTCCCTTCGCCCGCACCATAAATATTTACATGGACAAGCAAGTTCATGCCAATATTGACGGTTTAAAGAGTTTATAGAGAGCAGATAATCATGCAAAGTGTTGAAACGCTAAAAGAAGGCTTAAAAAGAGCCTATACCATCACCATAAATGCCAAAGATATTGAAAGCCGCATTGACGCTGAAGTGAAAAAAATTGCTCCACAAGTTAAAATGCCTGGCTTCCGAGCTGGAAAAGTTCCTGCTAATCTTGTACGCAAAATGCATGGTGATGCGCTTACCCAAGAAGCGCTGAATTCATCTATACAAGAGAGTGTTGATAAAGCGATTAATGATAATAAGTTGCGTCCCGCTGTGCAGCCACAAGTCAATATGAGCGAGCAATATGCTGTTGGTAAGGATGTCGTCCTTTCAATGGAATTGGAAGTTTTACCTGAAATCATAATTCCAGAAATTGAAGGTCTGGAGTTAGAGCGTTTAATCGTTGAAGTCAGCGACAAAGAAGTTGACGCTGCCGTTGAAAAATTAGCGGAAGGACAAAAGAGTTTTGAAACTGCTGCTAAGTCATACAAAGCTGCGGCGGGCGATCAGGTCATTATTGATTTTGAAGGCAAGGTTGATGGCGTCCCATTTGATGGCGGCAAAGGCGAATCAATGGCTGTTGAAATTGGCTCTGGTCAATTAATCCCTGGCTTTGAAGATCAACTCATCGGCTTAAAAGCCAATGATGATACGATCATCAATGTGACTTTTCCAAGTGATTATAATGTAGAAAATTTAAAAGGCAAAGATGCGACTTTCGATATTGTTGTTGGTGAAGTGAAGAAACCAACCGAATCCAAAATTGATGATGATATGGCGAAAAGCTTCGGCCTAGAGGGATTGGAACAATTACGCGGTCTCTTGAAAACACAGGTTGAGCAAGAATTAAATAGTCTAACGCGTACCTATATGAAGCGCCAATTGCTCGATACGCTGGCTGCGGATCATGATTTTGAAGTGCCGCCATCAATGGCAGAGACTGAATTTGAACAAATTTGGCAGCAATTAGAGCAAGAAGCTGCGCGCGAAGAAGATCCCGAAGCCGCTAAGGCTGAGATGGAGAAAGATCGTGAGGATTATCGCGATATAGCGGTTCGCCGTGTCCGCCTTGGCCTTTTACTGTCTGAAATTGGTCATGCACAAGGTGTAGAGGTTACACAGCAAGAGATGCAAATGTTAATTGCGCAAGCGGCTCAACAATATGGTCCAGAAGATCGTGAGAAATTCACGCAATACATCCAAAACACACCTATGGCAGCAGCACAGCTTCGTGCTCCTATGTTTGAAGACAAGGTGGTTGATATATTGTTTGAAAAAGCAAAAGTCTCTGAGAAAACTGTTAGCCGTGAGGAATTAGAAACAGCGATCGAGGCTGATCCAGAAGAAACGGATAAGAAAAAGCCTGCTAAAAAGAAAGCTGCTAAGAAAGCACCAGACAAGAAAGAGGTTGATAAAAAAGATACGGGTAAAAAAACATCGGCCAAAAAGCCCGCAGCGAAAAAAGCTGACGCCAAGGCAGAAACTAAAAAAACACCCGCTAAAAAATCTACTGCTAAAAAAGCACTCACAAAGAAAGCAGTACCTGAAAAGTAATTTATTTGGCGTTATATAGGCTCATTATGCTCTTAAATATTGCGCTATAAATTTATTTACCAGTTTAAATTATTTTTATCCTTGAAACTGCCCACATTTAAACAGATATAAACCAAATAGTAATTCGCCAAAAAGAATAAGGGGCATCGCCATGTTAGACCAAGATCTCGTCATCAAAAATATCATGGTTGGAATGCAATCCCCGCGTGATCAATCATTTTTTGATATTTTTTCTGCTCTTTTGCAAGAACGTATCATTTTCGTTACTGGTCCTGTTGAAGATAATATGGCAGCTATGATTTCTGCGCAACTGCTCTATTTGGAATCGAGCAACCCCAAAAAAGATATATGGATGTATATTAATTCGCCTGGTGGCGTTGTCACTGCTGGTATGGCGATTCATGATACTATGAAATATATTCGTCCGAAAGTTGGTAGTGTTTGTATTGGTCAAGCGGCATCCATGGGTAGCTTTTTATTGGCCGCTGGTGAGCCTGGAATGCGCTATGCTATGACCAATGCGCGTATCATGGTGCATCAACCCTCTGGTGGTGCACAGGGCATGGCCTCTGATATTCAGATTCAAGCCCAAGAGATATTGCGTATTAAAAAGCGTATGAATGATCTTTATGCTGAATATACAGGCAAACCGCTGAAAGACATTGAAAAAGCAATGGATCGTGATACATTTTTAGAAGCCGAAGAAGCCAAAAAATTTGGTCTGATCGATGAAGTATTTTCTAAACGCCCCGAAGTTTCAGAATGATTGATTTAAACTGATATTGATACTTAGGGTGATACTATAAAAATAAAATATTAACTATATATCATAAACGTAAACAATATAGTTTACGCTATTGCCAAACTCTGGCTTCGCTCTAACATAGGGGAATCAGTGATTATTTTAGTTTCTTGAGGATTTTATGACCAAATTAACAGGCTCAGACAATAAAAGCACATTATATTGCTCCTTTTGTGGGAAGTCTCAACATGAGGTGCGCAAATTAATAGCTGGGCCAACCGTCTTTATTTGCGATGAATGCGTTGAACTATGCAATGATATTATCCGCGAAGAAATTAAGGGTGCTGGCACTGTTCGTAAGGATGGAGAAGTTCCTAGTCCGCAAGAGATATGCGATCTGCTCAATGATTATGTGATTGGCCAAGCGCAAGCCAAACGAGTGCTTTCTGTTGCCGTACATAATCATTATAAACGCCTAAATCATGCTGAAAAAAACAAAGATGTAGAGCTAGCAAAATCCAATATCTTGCTTGTTGGTCCAACGGGGTGCGGTAAAACATTATTGGCGCAAACCTTGGCCAAAACATTTGATGTACCATTCACTATGGCGGATGCTACAACCTTAACCGAAGCTGGCTATGTTGGTGAAGATGTTGAAAATATCATCTTAAAATTGCTGCAGGCTTCTGATTATAATGTGGAAAAGGCCCAGCGTGGTATTGTCTATATCGATGAGATTGATAAAATCACACGTAAGACCGAGAATCCATCTATTACGCGTGATGTGTCAGGTGAGGGCGTGCAACAAGCATTGCTCAAGTTAATGGAAGGTACAACCGCCTCTGTACCGCCACAAGGTGGTCGTAAACATCCGCAGCAAGAATTTTTGCAAGTCGATACCACCAATATATTATTCATCGCTGGTGGGGCATTTGCTGGGTTAGAGAAAATCATCAGCAACCGCCTTGAGGGTAAGTCCATTGGTTTTGGTGCCAATGTCGCTGATCCTGATGAGCGCAAAACGGGTGAAGTTTTGAAACAAACCGAACCAGAAGACTTATTAAAATTTGGACTTATTCCTGAATTTGTTGGGCGTTTACCAGTACTTGCAACTTTGGAAGATCTAGATATTCCAGCCTTAGTTCAAATTTTATCAGAGCCTAAAAATGCTCTTGTAAAACAATATCGTAAATTATTTTCCATGGAAGAAACTGAGCTTACATTTACCAATGATGCGTTGGAAGCCGTAGCTAAAAAAGCCATCGAACGTAAAACAGGCGCACGCGGATTGCGCTCAATCTTAGAGGCAATCTTACTTGATACTATGTTTGAACTGCCTAGCCTTGACGATATTAGCGAAATAGTTGTTGATAAGGATGTTGTTGAAGGCCGAAAAGAGCCTGTTCGCGTTTTTGAAAAGAAAAAGAAGCAGTCCGAAAAAGAAAATGCTGCGTAAATGACTGATAAAGAACAATGCCCTGGATGCGGTGTTGTTTTGAAAGTTAAAGACAATGTGACACATCAATACCTAGGATGTTCGGCGTCATGATGGCAGCAATTTGATATTCTTTGTGCAAAAGAATATTCTAATTCAGAATATATGCAGTTTCATAGATTAACTATGCATAGAGCTATTGTGCACAGCATGTATGCTAACAAAACCAACAAACTCTACAATCTATAAACCTTCGTTTAGCCGACTATTTTGGTGTTCTGAGGATAACTATCACTGCAACATATAACGAAATTGATGGTAGTATTGAAAAACAACCACAAAGATAAATTCCAATGGTATCATCCACCTAGTTTTAAGATAGTATGAATATTGTTGATGTTCTAAATGCACAAAATGCACAGCAACACTGTGATTTGGTATATCAATGGGCTGAAAATATTTGGTCTTGCTGGAAGGTATATCATATTAATATCGCGACCCTGACAGCATCTGTCAATATATATTAATATAAACATCCATCAAGGCCATTGCGTTTCACCACATTCATACGCGCAGCGATAGTGCGGCCGTAGCGGCGGGTAAAGCCACTAGGGGCGATGACAGCGCGTTTCTTAGGTAATGGCAAAGCTGCAGCCATTTTGGCCGCTTCGTTGACGCTTAAATTTTGGGCTGATTTGCCATAATAGCGTTGCGCACCAGCCTCTACTCCATATGTTCCAATGCCCGTTTCCGCTATATTGAGATAGACTTCCATGATGCGCTGTTTTCCCCATATTTTCTCAATTAAATATGTGAAATAAGCCTCTAATCCTTTGCGAAAATAGCCACCACCTTGCCAGAGGAAGGCATTTTTGGCGGTCTGCTGGCTAATCGTAGAGCCGCCGCGCAATCTTTTGCCTTGGCGGTTATTTTCTATCGCTAATTCTATGGCTTCTCTGTCGAAGCCATCATGTACGCAAAATTTACTATCCTCACCAGCAATAATGGCGCGTGGCATATCGCTGTCGACCTCAGTGATATTAACCCATTCACGTTTTGCCCCATTATCATCCATCATCATGGTTGCGGTGATAGGTATTGGTATAAATTTATATATAAAAATCCACAAAAGGCTGAATAATAAAAAATATATTATAATTTTTATTAATAATAAGAATAGTTTAAGGATGAAAGAGCGCCGATTTGCTTTTGCCATCCTTAAACTTTCAAATACTCTTAATTCAGTGCGTTTTGGCCGATAATATTTTTTTCGGACGCAATTTTGAGCATAGCTTTTTGAAGTTTTTCAAACGAACGGGCTTCGATTTGGCGGATACGTTCACGGCTCACTGAATAAACTTTGCTTAATTCTTCGAGCGTTTTCGGAGAGTCCACCAAACGACGTTCGGTTAAAATATATTTTTCTCGGTCATTCAAATCTGTCATAGCTTCGCTCAGCATTTCGTGGCGTAAATGCGCCTCTTGCTGATCGGCAATTGCTTTATCTTGGAGAGGTTCTTGATCTTCAAGCCAGTCTTGGACTTGGCCTTCACCATCATCGCTCATGGGCATATTAAGTGAACTATCGCCGCCGCGTGCCATACGGCGGTCCATATTGACGACTTCTTGCTCACTAACGCCTAAGTCAGTTGATATTTTGGCAACATCTTCGGGTTTCAACTCGCCATCATCAAAAGCTTGAAGGTTATTTTTCATTCGGCGCAAGTTAAAGAATAATTTTTTTTGTGCAGCCGTAGTGCCGATCTTAACAAGGCTCCAGCTTCTTAGGATAAATTCTTGCATCGATGCGCGAATCCACCACATAGCATAGGTTGCCAATCGGAAACCGCGATCAGGATCAAATTTCTTAACACCTTGCATCAAACCAATATTACCTTCTGAAATAAGGTCGCTGACAGGCAGGCCATAGCCCCGATATCCCATTGCTATTTTAGAAACCAACCGCAAATGCGATGTAACAAGCTGTGCAGCGGCATCGCTATCTTCATGATTTTGATAGCGTTTGGCGAGCATAAACTCTTGGTCAGCTGTTAAAATAGGATATTTTTTAATTTCTGATAAATATTGATTAAGGCTTGCATCCCCCCCTAAGGCTGGGATTGTGGCCGGAACATTCTTCTTAGACATATTCGCCTCCTTTATAATTTCACTGCCTCTGGGCCTCATCAAGCACCCTTTGATCAGCGATTTTACTGTTATAAATTATATTATAGCTTCCCTAAATAATTCCTGCATGTCCGCAGGAAGGTTACTCTCAAAATATAATTTTTCTCCAGTAATTGGATGAATAAAGCCTAACACGGCTGCATGCAAGGCCTGTCTGCCGAAATTAGAGCATATTGGTCGACTTTTAATGCATTTTTGTCGAACATTATAGACTTGATCCCCAATAAGTGGGTGACCTATGTATTTCATATGTACCCGAATTTGGTGTGTACGGCCCGTTTCAAGTGTGCATCGGACCAATGCAGCCTCGTGTAAATATCGTTCTACAGAATAATAGGTAATAGCATGTTTGCCTTTGCCAATTTCTAATACATCCATTTTTTTCCGGTGATGCGGTGATCGTCCAATTTGTGTTGCTATTGTAGCTTTTGCTTTTTTTGGGCGGCCAGAGACTATTGCAAGATATTGACGATCAATGTCATGGCTTGCAAATAATGTGCTCAGGCCGCTATGCGCTGCGTCCGTTTTAGCGGCTACGATTAAACCCGATGTATCTCGGTCAATGCGATGCACAATACCTGGGCGTTCGACACCGCCAATGCCCGATAATGTACCATTACAATGGTAGAGCAGGGCATTGACCAATGTTCCATCTGCATGGCCTGCCGATGGATGTACCACCAATCCAGCGGGCTTATCAATAATGATGAGATGCTTATCTTCAAACACGATATTGAGTGGAATGTTCTGTGCAATTGCTTTATCGGTTTTGGGCCTAGGTATATATAAAGTAAAGGTTTTGCCTTCATATTTTTTGCTAGATGCAGACAAAATTTTCTGATTATCTATTAATAATGCACCATCTAAGATTAAGGCTTTAATCCTCTCACGCGATAGATTAGGCAATACATTAGCTAGGGCCGTATCAAGCCTGCCGCCACCAACAATGCCTTCTTTAATAGATTTATCTGCGTTCATACCCTATGATGTGGAGCATGATATTATCATTATCAAGACATGATTATAATCAAATGCTGATTTGGGCTGAACGAGCATATCCAGAGGAATGTTGCGGCTTGATATGGGTTAAAAAGAATAAAATGAATCATGTAGATAAATTAGAATTGACCAAAAATATTGCTCTCAACCCACTAAAGCATTTTGAAATTGATCCAAAACCTCTATTCGATGCAAATCGAAAATCCAGAGTATCTGACGATAAATTAATAGGAGTATTTCATTCACATCCCAATGGAAGAGCGGTTCCATCAAAATTAGATGCTTCAAATGTAGTATTAGGACAAATATGGATCATTATTGCAAATAACAGCATGCGAGGCTGGTTGAGCGATGAAAATGGTGAAATCTATGATAGATTCAACTCTATTATCATCAATATAGTCAATTAAGAGGTTGAAACCTAAATTAAGGCAAAGCATAGCAATGCTAGTGTCATTATAAATTATCTGCATTTTATGAGGGAATATATTTCATGTCAGACCATAATATAGATTTAGCGAGTTTATTATGTTCGCGCCTATGCCATGATTTGCTTAGTCCAGTCGGTGCTATGAATAATGGTTTGGAATTACTAGCCGATGAAAAAGATCCAGAAATGCGCAAAAGATGCATGGAATTATTAACGGAAAGCTCAGCAGCAGCAGCAAATAAGCTGAAATTTTTTCGTTTGGCGTTTGGTGCTGCTGGGGGATTTGGCCCTAGCGTTGACCCTAAGGAAGCTAAGGCAGTCATTGAATCTATGTTAAAATTAGGACGTACCGAACTTGTTTGGGCAATACCCGATGAATTAATGCCGAAGAATGCTATCAAAATATTATTGAATCTTGCCCTTATCGCCAATGAGGCACTGGTGCGCGGTGGTACACTGCAAATCGGCGCTGAAATGCGCTCTACAGAATCTGAAATTGTAATTGGTGGGAGCGGCCCTAAAGTAATTTTCGATGAGAATATTAAAAAAACCTTATTAGGGCATATGGATCCATCAAAAATAGATAGCCGTACAGCGGCCGCTTGGATGGTATATGATGTTGCGCATAAAGGAGGTGGCACAGTACAAATTAATCAAAACGGCAATGAGGATTTTGTAATAGGAGCCATTGCAAAGAAATAGCAAAGTTTGTCAAATATAAAGCTCTAATGAGATCTAATAAACATAATCTGTTGCGGATATTTTACCAATATTAGATAATTATTAACCATCTTCGTTCATGCAATAACAATAGTGTATGGAATGATGATATGATGGAAGAGTTAATTAATGATTTTGTCGAAGAAACACGTGACAATCTCGAATCTTTAACATCTCAGATTTTAAATTGGGAGAAAAACCCTAATGATAGTGAATCTGTAGACAGTATATTTCGTTTTGTCCATACGGTGAAAGGAAGCTGTGGTTTCCTGGACTTGCCAAGGTTATTAGCACTAAGCCATGCAGCCGAAGACATAATGTCAGAAGCAAGAGATGGTAATATATTGCCTACACATTCTCTGGTTTCATCGGTATTAGCCATAGTAGACCGTATCGCACTGCTAACAAATGCAATAGAAACAAATAATGACATTATTGATGATGATGCCAATTTGATTACTGAATTATATAAAGAATTGGAAGGGGCTAGAACTTCCTCTGATGATAGACATATTCAAGATGAAACACCTCAACCCACTGGAGCAGATAAATTTGAGCCTTTGAAACAATCTCTTGAACCCGCTGAATCGCAATCTTCTGATCAATTCATTGCTCAACCAATAAATTTTATAACCGCTCCTCTTACAGAGAATATGTCTAGTCCTAATGATGATAATAGAGAGGTTATAAATACTCCACAAGAAATTAACGAAAATAAAACAATCAGAGTTTCGCTCAATATATTAAATAATCTCATGTCTGGTGTTTCTGATCTCGTGTTGGCCAGAAATGAAGTATCGCGTAAATTAAGTGAACTTCTTGATAAATCTGATGTTGATGTTGTTTTTGGACGATTAACTGCCTCTGTCGCAGAGATGCGTGATGCTGTTAGTTTGATGCGGATGCAAAATATTGATCGTTTATTCTCCGCTTTGCCAAGGTTGGTGCGCGATATTAGTGATGAACTTGATAAAGATATTGAGCTAGAGATTGATGGCAGCGAGGTTGAAATTGACCGTGAAATGATAGAAGCATTGCGAGACCCTCTGACGCATATCATTCGGAATGCAGCGGATCATGGAATTGAAAGTAGAGAAGAGAGAATTGCAGCAGGTAAAAACCCCATTGGTAAAATTAGAATCAATGCGCGCCAGCTGGGCAATCAAATATTAATTGAAGTAATTGATGATGGTTCAGGCATAAATTTGAATAGATTAAGACAAAAAGTCATAACATCAAAATTAAAAACTCCTGAACAATGGGATATTTTATCAGAAAAAGCAAAGCTCGACATGATTTTTGCACCAGGTATTTCTACCGCAAAGAGTATAACATCTATTTCTGGGCGTGGTGTTGGCATGGATGTGGTTCGCAACAATATTATGAATATTAGCGGTACTATAAGCCTTGAAAATAACGAGGGACAGGGTTTGAAACTTACACTCAGCCTGCCACTAACGTTGTCTATCATTGCTGGATTGTCCATGCGATGTGGTGATCAAATGTTCGCAATATCAAGGAACTCTGTTCAAGAATTGATCCTAAAAAAAAATAATAATGTGACGATTGAGGATATTGGTGGATCAAAGATTGCATGTATCAGAGGTGAGCGATTTCCCTATGTACATTTATCCGATTTAGTTGGAATTACAAATTCACAGGATATAGCCTGTGATAGCAGTACATTAGTAGTGGTAAAACCAGCACTTGGTAAAAGCTATGTGATAGACGTTGATGCTGTCATTGATAATGAAGAATTAGTAGTGAAACCTGGAGCCCCTCTGTTGATGGCATCGGGCCTATATGCAGGAACATCTCTGCCAGATAATGGACGTCCCTTATTATTGCTTGATGCAAATACAGTGGCTGAAAAAATATGTTCAAATAATCAATATGGAGGGACAGAAGAATACGTTGTAGATGATAATGAAGATGAGAAGATAAAGCTAACATCCGCTCTATTATTTGAAACTCTGGATGGCGAACAAAAAGCTATTAGACTATCCGTGTTGGATAGAATTGAAGAAGTAGAAGCAAAATTTATTGGGAAAAGCGGTGGGATTAACCGTGTAAAAATAAAAGATAAATTATACGAAATATTTGGTTTAGAGGCGATTCCAGAGACTGGAATAGTAAAACTATTACGACTATCCGATGGCGAGCGTTGGAAATTTTTAGCTGTCAATGAAGCGATTGATATTATTAAATTAAACGAAAATATAGCGCCAAGTCTTAATCCAGAAAAAACAGAAGGTGTATTAACAATAGATGAGACACAGGTGGAACTCATAAACCCTTATCAATTTTTTGAGCATGATAGTGCCGTTTATCTGAGCGATAATGAAAAGCCTTTATGCTATTTAAATAATGAGGATGGTGATGATTGGACCGATAAAATTTTATTACCGCTCTTAAAAGCTACTGGATACCGCATCTCAACTAACATAGAAGATATCAAAAAAGCGGATGTTATTTTATCTTTTGAAGACCAAGATAATGACATAGGCTTTGACAGCAAAAATTGTGTCAATTTGCGTAAAAATATGGCGGTTAATGAAAATATAAATAGTATATATAGATATGATCGCTTGGGATTATTGGCTGCTATTGAAGACAGAATTGCAAGAGGATAATATTATGAACACTCTATTTCTAATTGTTGAAATTGCAGGTGAGCGCATTGCTTTGCCCAGTCACGAGGTTGAATCTGTTGTTCGTGTCGAGAATATAGTAATTGTACCAGGGGTTAGTCCCGTCATCGCTGGTCTATTTGCTCTAAGAAGTCGGGTTTTAACTCTAATCGACACTCAATTTCTTGTGACAGAAGAGAGCCGCCTTGTTCACAAAGGTGATTTTTGCATTGTAACTGAAATCGACGGTCATCCATATGGTTTAATCGTTGATAATGTCGAAGATGTGGTAACGGTTAAACAGGGAAACTTAATGCACATTGGTTTTGCTAATAAAAAGTGGCGAGCAATTAGTAATGGTATGATAACGCATGATGAAAAATTACTATTATTATTAAATTTAAGATCGTTGGTAAAAATAGATATTCTGGTTGCTGCTTAAGAATTAACTATTCAATAATATAAAAATGATAGTATTTCGCAACAATAATATGAAGTGGTAAACCAAATGAAATCTTGTTTAATTGTTGATGATAGTAAAGTTATCAGAAAAGTAGCGCGTCATATCCTAGAAACAATGAATTTTGAGGTGCATGAAGCCTGTGATGGGCAAGAAGCTCTCGACTCCTGTATTGATAATAAACATGATGTTATTTTATTGGATTGGAATATGCCCGTTATGAGCGGAATGGACTTTTTAAAAAAATATAGACAATCTGAACATAATAATGATGCAAAGGTGATATTTTGCACCACTGAAAATGGAATAGGCCATATTCAAGCCGCTATATCGGCAGGTGCAGATGAATATGTAATGAAACCCTTTGATCGTATGACTCTAGAGAGTAAATTACAGATTGTTGGATGTTCATAATCCAACCTTATGGCATATCACTCTAAAGAAATTAAAAATAATACAAATAAGATTAAAGTTGTCTTAGTTGATGATAGCAAAGTTGTATTATCAATATTTGAACGTGTATTGCAATCTAGTGGCTTTATTGAAATTGTAGGCATTGCGAATAGCGCGAATGAAGCATTGTCCTTAATGGACAAAGTTAGCGCGGATATTATCTTATTGGATATAGAAATGCCTAACCGTTCTGGTTTGGACGCCTTGCCCGATATTATCGCTAAAGCAGGAAATGGTAAGGTTATTATCGTCAGTGCTTTTGTGGATAGTAGTGGCCCCTCTGCAATACAAGCTCTGTCATTAGGGGCCTGTGATACATTGGCTAAACCTGGTAAAGGAGGGGCCAATAGCGGGTTTTCTAAACAATTATTGGATAAGATAATACGCCTTAGCAGCTATAATATTGTTGATAATACTGAAGAAGACTTAAATGATGATTATATTAATACACTGAGCAAACCAGACATAATTTGCTTGGGAGCATCGACAGGCGGTATTCCAGCCATCCAGGAATTTTTAGAAAATTTATCACAAAATGTAACCGTACCAATTTTGATTGCACAACATCTACCAGAAGCATTTATCAGCTATTTTGCGCGTCAATTAAGTTTTGGAAATAGGGACGTTATAACGGTTGATGATCGAATAATAATAAAAGATAATAAAATATATTTGGCATCTGGCAATGGGCATATGGTGCTTGAAAAAATATTAAATATTAAATATGCAAGTCGTTTAGATGCTTATGAATATAGTAATTATACGCCATCAGTTGATGCCCTTTTTCATTCAGCAGCTAAAATATATGGTCCAAAAGTTTTGGGTCTGGTTCTCAGTGGTATGGGGCAAGATGGCACTAAAGGCGCTCAGTCACTATATGAAAAAAAATCTATTATATGGACACAAGACCAATCCTCCAGTGTCGTCTGGGGAATGCCAGGGAGCGTTGTAAATAGAGGCTTTAGTAAAGCACAATTAAGTCCCAAAAAAATGGCCGAAACTGTGAACAGGATATTTAAATTATGAATATCCATTCTAGCATAAAATCATTAGAAATATTATCTTCTATATTAGAAGAAAAAACAGGACAAATTTTATCAGCCGAGAGATATTGGCGCATACAAACATCTTTGCAACCCATTATGCGAGAACATAATATTCCAGATATTGATTCACTGGTGTCGGTTATACTATCAAATGCAAATAGAAATCTTGAGACCGATTGCCTAGAGGCTATTTTGAACAATGAAAGTTGTTTTTTTAGAGATCAGGCTAATTTCGCACTCTTAACAGGACCAGTTTTGGATGCCATAAAATATAATAAAAATAAAGAAAAAAAATTGCGTATTTGGTCTTCAGCTTGTTCCTTTGGACAAGAATCTGTTTCTATAGCTATTGCCCTATCCGAAAATTTCCAAAAATGGAGTGGTTGGAATATTGAGATAATAAGTTCAGATGTCTCTAATCAGGCGATATATCGGGCTAAAAAGGGATTATATAGCCAATTTGAAGTACAGCGAGGATTGCCAATCGGTTTGTTAATCAAATATTTCAAACAGGTTGATCAAGAGTGGCAAGTTAATCAAAAAATTTTAAATATGATCCAATATCACAATCATAATATGGTTCATAATAATAAATTTATAGGTAAATTTGATCTAATATTATGCCGCAATATGCTCATGTATTTAAGCGAAGAGAATAAAATGATAGCATTTCAGAATATTGAGAATGCCTTGAATCCTAATGGATATTTAATGATGGGTTCGGCCGAGACACTTGCGGATTATAAAAGCAAAATAGAACCTTGTCAGGATTTTAGGGGTTTTTACAAACGCAATCATAATTAATATTTTTTCACTATCAACATTGGCAATTCTATCCTGATAGATTAATGTTGATATATGATTTGGACACCTTCCCCTAATTTTGGTACCCGCACACTTCCTATATCTATTTTGGTTATGCATTATACAGGAATGCAGGATGGCCCATCCGCAATAAATTGGCTTGCGAACCCTGAATCAGGTGTTTCTGCGCACTATGTCGTAGAAGAAGATGGGCAAATCATACATATGGTCAAAGAAGAAAATAGGGCGCATCATGCTGGTCTATCCTATTGGCGCGGCATTACAGATATAAATAGTGCCAGCATTGGGATTGAAATTGTTAACCCAGGGCATGAATGGGGTTATCGCCCTTTTCCAAAAGAACAGATGAAATCTGTGAAGAGACTAGCAAAAAAAATAGTCAAACGCCATAATATTGAACGGTATAATGTCATTGGCCATAGCGATATTGCTCCCGATAGAAAGCAAGATCCTGGGGAGTTATTTGATTGGGACTATCTCGCCAAACATAAATTGGCCATGAAAAGACCTGTAGAAAGCCTTCTCGACCCTGTTTGGAATGAAGAAAGCTTCATCCAAAAGTTACAGCAATATGGCTATGGCAATGCAGCAAGTGACAAAATGATAACCGCTTTCCAGCGGCGCTTTCGTCCCAATAAAGTGGATGGCATGATGGATGGTGAATGCCGATCTATATTATATGCATTATTGTTGGAAGTCGAATAAAATTCTGTTATTAGTTTCCCATCAGAGGGTTGGGCGACCGCGTGAAGATATTCGTTGGAACGAGGAAAGTCCGGGCTCCATGGAATGAAACTACCGGTTAATTGCCGGCAAGGGAAACCTTAGGGAAAGTGCAACAGAGAACAGACCTCATATCATTGATATGTGATTTTGAAAGGGTGCGGTAAGAGCGCACCGCGTGATTGGTAACAATCATGGCATGGTAAACCCTAGTTGGAGCAAAACCAAATAGGAACAACGCGGCTTCGGTCCAGCTATATTCCAAAGCAGTTGTTCGGGTTGGTTGCTTGAGGATGAGAGTAATCTCATTCCTAGATGAATGGTCGCACAGGCGCATTGCGCTGGACAGAACCCGGCTTATAAACCCTCTGATAATTTTCTTATTATATTATTCTTTGGTGGCAAAAATTGATAGAGGACGTTAATAGACTGATATGGCTGGTAATAGACGAAAAGATAGTTGGGGTTTTCCACGTTGGGGAAGTTATAACGGTGGCCGCGAGGCGCAAACCGTTAAATTATGTGATCGCCATAATTGTAATGAAGCGGGGACCTGTCCTGCGCCTAAATCTCCTAATAACCCTGATAGGTGGATGTTCTGTGAAAAACATGCCGCAGAATATAATCGCGGTTGGGATTATTTTGAAGGCCTTGACAAAGAAGAAGCTGCAGCACGAGAAGCGCAGGAAAAAAGCGATTATTCAGGCTATAAAGAAACTGCCCATTATGGTTGGATGGGTAGCGGCGATGGCAGCCGCAGCCGCGATGAGATGACTGCGCTTGATTTTTTTGATCTGGATAGCGATGCCACTATGGATGAAATTAAATTGGCATGGCGCAAAATCGCCAAAGAAACCCATCCCGATGTTAACCCTGGTAATAAAGAAGCCGAGATCAAATTTCAGCAAGGGCAGGCCGCTTTTGATGTTCTGAAAATGGCCGAAGAGCAGCGGGTTTGGAGAGGACAATAACATCACCCACTTCATTAGAACATTATTATCTATACTTGCTTTATCTTATATAAGCATAAGCCCTGTGATTGCTGCGTCAGAGGAAACCGTAGAGACAGCGATGGAAAAGTTAAATTTCTTAGTTGGTAATTGGGCTGGTGAGGGATTATCTTATTCTGCGGATGGTTCGGTCTCTAAATATCATGATGAGGAATTTATCCGTTATGATCTTGATAGACAGATTTTGCTAATCAATGCGCGCGGGAGCCAAGATGGCAAAACAACTTATCAATTACATACCGTCATATATTTTGATAGCAAAACAGGGCATTATATTTATTCGCCTTACAGCGCCAATGGAACGCGGCCGTTTACATGCACTTTAACGAATGAAGATCAATTTATTTGCTATACAAAGAACAGGGATTTTCGGTTGACTTTTCAACGGCTAGACAGCGGAATCTGGAATGAATTTGGCGAACGCAAAAATGGTGATACATGGCGCAAAACATTTGAAACCAAATTATCAGCGGTCTCATAATTATATGTATCGTCTTGCCGTTTCTTGAATCAATGCAATCATATTGGGTATGCCTTGCGTGCGATTAGATGATAATTGTGCGGTTAGATTAAACGGCGCTAGTTTCTCATTTATATCAATTTTAATAATATCGGCGGCGCTTTGATTTTGCACGGTAAGTAGCACAAGCGCGATAATACCTTTGGTGATTGATGCATTGCTATCGGCCAAAAAATTGAGGCTTCCATCCTCATTTTGTGTCGGATAAACCCAGACAGATGCGCTGCAACCGCGCACCAAAGTCGCATCATTTTTTAGCGCTGCTGGCATTTCAGACAATTCACGGCCCAAATCTATTAATAATCGATAACGATCATCAGCATCGAGAAAATCATATTCTTCATATATATCATCAATTTTGCTCATAGCGGGGCATTAGCATCGAGACTATGGTTAGTCATTAGCAAAATTAGTGTAGGAGCTCAGATATCGATACCTGCCGCGATAGCCTCTAATTTGCGCACCCGTTCTTTGAGGTCGGCAACTTCGATACGTGACATTGGTGAGGGAGAATTGTAATTATTATCATCTTGATAATTATGAAGTTCTGCTCGTTTAAGATCAATCCATTGATTCCACATACGGACGATGGTATAAGCGGTAAGTGTAAGAGCAAAAAGGCTTACGCTAGCAAAAGCAATATAAAAATTGGTGTCTTGGGTCATCATAAACTCCTTTCTATATTCATATAATCTTCCTGGGACTATGTATTACGCAGGCTTTCAATCTCGCGGTCCAAATCAATCGCTTTACTATTATCAGTAACAATACGTTCTAAAATCTGAACACGTTCTTTTAAGTTCTTTATTTCTTGGCTTTGTGCATCATTATCTTGCGTAACTTGTGCAGGGGCTAATTTTTGATTGCCAGCATTATCTTCGATGATACCATGTTTTGTTTTATAGCGTGTGCTGATAACTTTACCGATGGTAACAATGATAACGATGGCTACGACCATTTCAAACGGATTCATGTGGGGACTTCCTTATTAGTTTAGAGGTTTATCGCGCAAAGCTTCGATTTCGCTCGTTAATTTATGCGTGTCATCAACAATGATTTTTTCGACATTGGCCATACGGTCTTTGATGGAACCCAATTCCGCGCGTAATTGTGCATTTTCTTGGCTCAATAATTTTACGCGCTCGACCGCCTCCTGGTCCGTTTTGGGGTAAATTGCTTGCCCCCATGTACCATCTAAAGGATATCCATTTTTGATACGTAATTTGGTAGTGTAAACCCATCCTGCTATACCAGCAGCGGCTATCGTTAATCCTCCAAATACAAAGGCGGGTATGTAAGGTATTATTGTTGCGGCAGCATCTATTGACATGATTATTCCTATCTTAAATTTTCTATCTCATCGGAGAGGCGGCTAGACTTGTCAGTAGCGATACGTTCTAAGACAGCTATACGTTCTTCTAAATTGCTTATTCTCCCGGTTAAATTTTCATTCTCATTGCTGAGCAATTCAATTTTGCGTTCGGTATCGGGCAGAGAGGGGGGTGTTTTTCCACCCCATTCATCTTCTAAGTCATATCCATATTTTGCACGAACCCAATTGTTAATGATCCATCCTGCATAACAAACGACTATAATGGCTATAACAAATTGCGGACCTGCGAAATTCATAGACTTCTCCTGTAATCAAATTTAACGTAAACTATCGATTTCATCGGCGAGTTGCTTATTGCTGCTGGTGTAATAAATTTCCAAATCAGCAAGACGATTATCAATCTCTCTAAAATGCGATTTTAACTCGCGCGTTGTCCGAGCAGGAGATTGACGTACACCTTGCCAAAATTTTTGCTGCTGCGCATCTTCATAGAGATGAAGCGGTTTTTTATCGCCAATCATCGCAGCTGCTGCATAAGCAATGAGAGTCCATGGAAAGCCGCCCATGAATGTTAATAATACGGCACCTAATCTAACCCATGTAGAATCAATACCTGTATAATCGGCAATGCCCGCGCAAACGCCTTTCCATTTGGCATTTTGCTTGTCGAGGTAAAATTTGGTTCTGTCGCTCGCCATTTTATTTTCTCCCTACATTTTGATTAGCGGATTGGTCTTTATGAGCTATAAATCTCTGCCTATCTTCATTAGCAATACGGCGCGGTGTCCATCCTGGGTTTTCTTGCGCGGTAAGGCGTTCTACGGTTTCAAGACGTTCTTCGAGACGGCGGCTCAGCGCGTTCATTTCTTCTAGCATACGTTCATCATCATTGGTCAGCGTTGCAGCGGTTTTCCATTTGGTAACATAATGAAATATCAACCATGGCAAGCCTATAAACAACATTCCTACGATGATTATTGCAATAAATTCATCTGGCATTTCTTAAACTTCCTTCTTCGTATCTAAGGCTTTTTTCATAGCTTCTAATTCCTCGTCAATTTCATCAACCGATTCTAAAGCAGCAATTTCATCGCCGAGGCTTTGCGGACCTTCATTGCCCATACCCAAGGCCTCAGCACGGCCCTCAGTATAATCAACTTCGCGTTCCAATATATCAAAGCGAGAGAAAGCTTCTTGAACCTTGTCGCCATTATACATGGTGCGTAATTTTACTCGATTTTCTGCGCTTTCTAATCGTGTCATTAATCCATTTTGTCGTGAACGGGCATCAGCCAATTTCTTTTGCAGCATAGATATGTCTTTTTCATTGGCAGTAAGAGCATCGCTCAACACGGCAACTTCTGCGCTCAATTGAAAATACATTTCGCTGGCTTTGCGTTTTTCAACCAATGCAGCTTTAGCCAAATCTTCACGGCCCTTGGACAGGGCCAATTGCGCTTTTTCAGTCCAATCTTTTTGAAGTGTATCCAATTTTTCAATATGACGGGATAATTCCTTTTTATCCGCAATAGTTCGCGCCGCAGAGGCACGAACCTCGACCAATGTTTCCTCCATTTCCAAAATGATCATGCGGATCATCTTGGTAGGATCTTCTGATTTGTCGAGCATATCGGCAAAGTTGGCGGCGACTATGTCGCGTGTTCGTGAAAATATACCCATAGGGAAGCTCCGTTTTATTTGCTGATATTGGCGAAAATATTCTTTATCTTTATAGAGGGGCGCGATCAGAGCCAAGCTTTTTTGAGGAGAGAGAGCCTCATTTGGGGGGATTGGTGCCAGCTCTGATCGCATATCCGGGCCGCTAAGTGAATTTTGATGCGCATTTGGGGACGTTTCACTTGATGGTCCAGAAGATGAATTGCTAGATATATTGTTCATTATATTTCTTTCTATCGGCTTACCCCATGCTTTAAGTGAATTTAATAGATGTATATCAAAAAGTGTGCCAATTTTTAAAGTACTGTAATATAATGATAAAATAATTTTTCTTAAATTTACATATAGTATATATTGCTAATAATATGAATTTAATGCTAATGTTTGGTAATGGAGCGAGCGAGTCAATTTATTGGGCAATCAACGGCATTTTTGGATGCTTTGGATCGAGCGAGCCAAGCCGCAACGTTGGAACGTCCAATATTAGTCGTTGGTGAGCGCGGCACGGGTAAAGAATTGATAGCTGAAAGGCTACACCGATTAAGTCTTCGCTGGGATGGACCGCTGGTCACCATGAACTGCGCTGCTTTACCAGAAACTCTGATAGAGGCCGAATTATTTGGCCATGAGGCAGGAGCTTTTACAGGCGCCACCAAGACACGGGCGGGGCGTTTTGAAGAAGCTGATGGTGGTACATTATTTTTGGATGAACTCGGAACGCTCTCAATGGGTGCGCAAGAGAGATTGTTGCGCGCCGTCGAATATGGTGAAATAAATCGCATTGGTTCATCAAAACCTGTCAATGTCGATGTTCGTATCGTCGGGGCTACCAATGAGAATTTGCCTAAGATGGTAGATGATTATAAATTTAGAGCTGATTTGCTTGATCGCTTATCGTTTGAAGTGATAACGTTACCACCCTTGCGTGCACGCGAAGGCGATGTTGAAGTATTGGCTGATCATTTTGGCCGCAGAATGGCAGCTGAACTCAGTTGGGACAGCTGGCCTGGTTTTGATGATATGGCAAAAAAAGAGCTGGATGACTATGCTTGGCCTGGCAATGTGCGCGAATTGCGTAATGTAGTAGAGCGCGCCGTATATCGATCGGGCAATGCCAATGTGGCAATTAACCACATCGAATTTGATCCGTTCGAATCTATTTGGTCTCCAAGCGGTTCTAACATATCTTCCGCATCATCTTTACAACCCACCACATCGACAGCGAATAATGATGATAACAGTGATATATCTCAAAATGATGCACAAGATAATATCTTACCTATTGATATTAATGATTTCCGAAAAGCCTCTGAAACTTATGAAAAAATGATATTAGAAGCGGCGATGGAAAAACACCGCTATAATCAACGGCAAACCGCAGCAGCATTAAATCTTAGCTATGACCAATTGCGCCATTGCTTAAAAAAATATGATATGTTGGGCTAATATGGTCATTGGGACATGACATTTACTAATATTATGATTAAACAGATTTAAATTTAACATGATAAAGGACGTACTATGACATTCATTCTTCCTGATTTGCCTTATGCTAAAGACAGTTTTGGCGATATTATTTCGGCCGAAACATTTGATTATCATCATGGCAAACATCACAATGCTTATGTTGGTAAAACCAATGAATTTGTTGCAGCAGATAATAGCCTATCAGGCGCCAGCCTCTCCAAAGTTGTTCAAATAGCCAAAGATACTGGTAATGTAGGTTTATTTAACAATAGCGCGCAGATTTGGAATCATAGCTTTTATTGGCTCGGACTTTCACCAGAAAAACAAGCGCCTACTGGCAAGTTAAAAGAAATGATCAATGATGCATTTGGTTCTACAGAGGGCTTTATCGAGAAGTTTAAAGCAGAAGGCGTTGGCCATTTTGCCAGTGGTTGGGCTTGGTTGATTTTGAACAATGATAAGCTTGAAATTACATCTTTGCATGATGCTGATACGCCTATTACGCATGGCATGACACCATTATTGACACTTGATGTATGGGAGCATGCTTATTATGTGGATTATCGCAATGCCCGTCCTAGCTATTTAGATGCTTTGTTGGAAAATAGCATCAATTGGGATTTCGTTGCGCAGAATTTAGATGGCAATGGCGTGTCTCGCGCTGATCAAGGCTGAATTAAAGCACTATATCATAAAATTAGGAATAGCCTCAAAACTTGAAATATAGTTTTGGGGCTTTTCTGCGCCCATAATTTTGTTAAGAGAATGGGAAACTTTGGTTTTCATCATAATTATGAAACCAGAATGAGGGGTAAATAATGTCTGAAGTCGCAATAGAACAACATGTTCCGAGCAAAAAAGAAATTAGATTGGTTATCGCCGCATCTTCGGCGGGAACGATTTTTGAATGGTATGATTTTTTCATTTACGGTACTTTAGCCGCTATTATTGGCACGACATTCTTCCCGAGCGGCAATCAGACATTAGAAACATTGTTGGTGTGGGCTGGCTTTGCCGTTGGTTTTGGCTTTCGTCCCTTAGGCGCTGTATTATTTGGTTTCCTTGGCGATAAAGTAGGCCGTAAATATACATTTTTGGTGACGGTCACTCTGATGGGCATCGCAACAGCGGGGGTTGGTTTGCTGCCCTCAGCTGCTACTATTGGGATTGCCGCACCGATTATCATTATCTTGTTACGCATTATGCAAGGTCTAGCTCTTGGAGGTGAATATGGCGGAGCGGCCATCTATGTTGCGGAACATAGCCCGCCTGAAAAACGCGGTTTTTATACCAGCTTCATCCAAGCGAGCGTAGCGGGCGGTTTTGTGCTTAGCCTTATTGTCGTATTGTCCTGCCGATATTTAATGCCAACGGATGTGTGGGAAAGCTGGGGCTGGCGTGTTCCTTTTCTTTTATCGCTCATATTGTTGGCTATATCATTATGGATGCGGTTAAAATTATCCGAGAGCCCTGTTTTTAAAGCGATGAAAGAAGCGGGTGAGATCGCAAAAAACCCTGTCAAAGAAAGCTTTACCTATCCTGGCAATACCAAGCGTATATTGATAGCATTATTTGGCGTGGCTGCTGGACTGACCGTAATCTGGTATACGGCCATGTTTAGCGGACTAACATTCTTAAAGGGACCAATGCGTGTTGAACCCGTGGTTGCAGAAATGATTGTAGGTTTGGCTGCGGCTTGCGGCCTCGGTTTCTTTGTCTATTTTGGGAGATTATCCGATAAAATTGGCCGTAAAAAACCGATCATATGGGGATATGCTCTAACGATTATCGCCGTATTCCCGCTATTTTGGACTATTGGTAGTCAAGCCAATCCCAATTTATCCGCAGCGCTAGAAAAAGCGCCCATCACAATTAGCGGAGAGCAATGCGATTATAACCCTTTTGCGGATAAACAAGAAAGCCAATGCGGCAATATTATCCAATCTGTTGCAAGCAAATCACTGCCTTATGATGTGGTAAAGGGGGAAGGTGGGCCCATTTTAAATATTGGTTCTGAAACATTGATAGACTTGAATTATGATAATGATGAACAAATTGCGCGTTCCAATGAGAGGATTGACACAGCCTTAGCCGAAGCAGGATATGATTTCGCACCCGTCACACCACCAGCTCAAAATATTATCTTCATCATTTTAGCATTGGTGGGATTAAGCGCTCTATCTGGTGCTACCTATGGGCCTGTGGCTGCGCTCTTGTCAGAAATGTTTCCAGCCAAGGTGCGCTACAGTAGCATGTCGATACCCTATCATATTGGCGCAGGTTATTTTGGTGGATTTTTACCGTTAATCGCCAGTGTAATCGTAGCCTTCACAGGTGATCTTTATGCAGGACTTTGGTATACAATAGCTATTACCTTCATTGCTTTGGTGGTTGGCGCATTAGGATTGCCCAATGGAAAAATAACCGAGTTTGAAAATGGTTGAACCAACTGCCACTACAAGGCTGCAAATTGATCTATCAGCGCTCGTTAAAAATTGGAAAGCTCTCAATAAGCTGTCGGGATCTGCTGGTGCGGCTGTAAAGGCCAATGCTTACGGATTGGGAGCAACAGAGGTGGTTAAAGCCCTTTACAATGCAGGTTGTCGTGATTTTTTCGTGGCCAATTGGAACGAAGCTAATCAACTCAAAAATATAATCCCGCAAAATATGATTTCTGTTTTAAATGGCATAGATAGCGATAATATTGCATTTGCCAAAGCGCACCGATTTAAGCCTGTTCTCAATACACCGCATCAAATTGCGATGTGGCGCGAAAATGGCGGTACTTTGTGCGATGTGATGCTTGATAGCGGTATTAATCGACTTGGTATTGGGCAAGAACAAATAGACACCTCCTTATTTCAAGGTCTTAACATCGATATTGTGATGAGTCATTTGGCCTCAGCCGATGAAGATAATGTGTGTAATGAAATACAGCGCAAAACATTTAATGTAATGCGCACGTGCATTAATGGTAAAAGGAATAGCCTAGCCAATAGTGCGGGAATTATGCTGGGTCATGACTATCATTATGATTTAACACGGCCTGGTTTGGCCCTTTATGGCGGGATATCCCGAAGAGAACTTAAACCTCATATAGCATCTGTAATTTCCATTCAGAGTAAAATTCTACAAATACGCTTTATAGGTAAAGGTCAGGGTATTGGCTATAATGCGACTTATATTTGCCCTGATGATATGATGGTGGCAACGGCGTCGCTTGGTTATGCTGATGGTTATGCACGTAATTTGTCTGGTATAGATTCGACAAACAGAGGCTTTGCACGATTTAATGGTGTAAAATTGCCGATTATCGGACGTATATCGATGGATTTAATTACGATAGAAACTAGGGAATCGGTTGATATCGCAGAAGGAGATTGGATAAATATTGATTTTAATATCCTAAATTTATCAAAATTATCAGATATTTCACAATATGAATTGTTAACAAATTTAGGAAAACGTTGTGAGCTTCATTACATCAAATAAAGCAAAAGATAATGTTCTTATAATATCAAATTTAAGCTTAAGTTATTGATAAAAAATAAAATTATATTTTATGTAAAATGATTAACAAATGATTCACTGAATATTAATAATTAAACAATGTTGCATTAATGCGACATAATGAAACAAATTTTAAGCATTCGTAAATTATCTCTTTAACGTAGCACGCTATTCAGCCATTAGGTATCTAATTCAACTTTGGGGAATAAATTATGAAAACGAGATACTCAAGATTATTAACAACGGCAGCTAGTTTGGCCATAGTGTCTGCACCGGCATACGCTCAAGATGCTGAAGCGCCTGAAGACTCTATTGAAGTAGAGGAAGAAGATATCATCACTGTTACGGGTTCGCGTATTCGTAATAATAATTTAGAAGGTATCGAATCAACAACGGTTGTAGATGCTGAGTTTATTAGCGAACGTAACTTTGTTAACGTTGCAGATGCTCTCAATGATTTACCTCAATTTCGTGGTTCAGTAACACCTGATGGCGGCCAATCTGGTTTTGGCGGCGGTGTTAACTTTGTTAATAACTTTGGCCTTGGTTCAAACCGTACCTTAACATTGGTGAATGGGCGTCGTGTTGTGTCATCAAACACACCTACGCCATTTGGTCCAGCGGGAGCAGGTGTTCAAGTTGACCTTAACATCATTCCAACTGCTCTCATCAAAAATGTAGATATTGTATCTACGGCAGGTGCACCTGTATATGGGTCAGATGCTATTGCGGGAACAGTTAATGTTATATTGGATGATAAATATGAAGGACTTTCCCTCAATGGCACAGCTGGTATAACAGAAGAGGGGGATAATTTTACATATCGTCTCGAAGGTGTTTATGGTACCAGCTTTGCAGATGGACGTGGTCATATCCAAGTGTCCGCATTTTACACTGATGTTGAGGGTGTGTTGAGCAGTGCACGTCAATTTAATCGCGATAATGTGGAGTTCGAACCCAACACAATAAATGACTTTCGAGTAGATCCGTCTTTAGCACTTGACACTGGTCCTATGGATGGTGTCCCAGCGCAAGTATTATTTAATGATGTTCGTATATTCGTTTTGTCTAATAATGGTGTGATATCAGGCGGTCCATTGGGAGTTTCTTCTGCTGGTGGTAATCTTGACGGGTTGAGTGGTACTGGTGCTTTTGCTTTTAATTCAGAAGGAAATCTTCTTCCATTTAATCCAGGCATAAGGCCATTAAATACAGCGGGTACAGCCGCTACTGGCATTAGAGGTTTTGGTGGTGATGGTTTTCAGTTTGTTGACTTTGGGCAAATAACCTCAGATTTACGTCGTTTTGGCACCAATATATTTGCCAATTATGACGTAACCGATAATATTAATGTATTCACTGAGTTGCAATATTATGATGCACGCTCTGACGAACTGGTTCAGCAGCCTTCATTTAATTCACCTTTTTTTGGTGGTGCTAGTTCTGGGTTAACATTCCAATCCGACAACCCATTTTTGACAGCACAGGCACAAGGCGTCCTAAACAGTGCTGGCGTAACGAGTTTTACTGTATCACGTGCAAATGTTGGTATATCAGACCCAACAGGTTTCTCTGAGACGGAATTATTGCGCGGTGTATTAGGTGTAAGAGGCGATTTTGAATTATTCGGTCAAAGTGATTGGAATTTTGAAGCTTCTGTTAACTATGGGCAGTCTGAAGTAAATTCTTTCTTACAGGATATTAATCAACAAAATTTCACAAATGCCGTCAATGTAACTACTGATGCAGCAGGTAATATCGTCTGTGATGCTATGCCTACTACTCCCGTTCAAGCAGGGTTCACGCCTATAGCAGATGCGAATTGTGTTCCGTTTGACTTTTTCAGTAATAACAATTCAGCCGCCGCCCTTGATTATATATTGAGCGATAATTTAACTGTTTCTACATTAGAGCAAGTTGTAGTGAATGTTAATGTTGGTGGTACATTATTTGATTTTAATGGCAATAATGTTGCCGTTAACATTGGGTATGAACATCGTGATGAACAAGGCGACTTTAATCCTTCAGAATTTCAACAAAATGGATTAGGCCGTACCGCTCCAATTACCGCTTTATCTGGTCAATTTAACCTTGATGAAGTTTTTGGCGAACTTTACATTCCATTTATTTTACCTTCCAATGATAGCTTCATTCATAAAGCTGATGTATTTGCACGCGGTCGTTACGTCGATAATACTGTAAATGGTGGTTTCTTCTCATGGGCTGCTGGTGGTACTTTTGCTATTGTTGAAGATTTCGAATTCCGTGGGAATTTTACGCGCTCATTCCGTGCGCCAGCAATTACTGAATTATTTGCTCCACAATCTTCGGCATTTGCTGCTGTTCCTGACCTTTGTTTTGCAGCTGCGGTTTCCGGTGGTCCAAATCCAACAGCACGTATGGCAAACTGTGCCGCCTTTTTAGCGGCTTTTCCAAATATCTCGCGCCCTCAACTCGCATCACAAGCCACAATACCAATTCTTATGGGCGGTAATCCAGATCTTGATAATGAACGTGCAGATAGTTATAGTCTAGGCGGTATATTGCGCCCACGTTGGATACCCAATTTGGTGATTACAGCTGATTATATCAATATATCTATATCAGACCCTATTGTTAATTTAACCGCAGGGGCTATTAATGCGGCTTGTTTTGATAATGATGATTTTGATGCAAGCGATCCTGCTAATGGTAATGCATTCTGTTCTTTGATACAACGTCAAGCAAATGGTGAAGTTGTCAATGACCCTGTGAATCCTGGTGTCTTAACAGGCAATATCAATGGGTTTGCAAGTGACTACGAAGGTGTACAAGCATCACTAGCTTATAATACAGGTCTCGATGCTATTGGTTTACCTGGCAGATTATCATTCAATGGCGATTTAACCGTTGTACTAAACCGATTGGTTGATAATACTGGTGTTGCTCCATCACGAAGCGATGCTATAGTTGGCGATCCAACATGGTCTGGTATATTGCGTACTGATTATAACAATGATGATTGGAACTTCGGTGTTTCAGCGCGTTATATTGGTCAACAATTAGTATCTCGTTTTAATCGTAACCCTGATGCACGCCAATTTGACAAAATAAGAGATTTTGTTGTTTTTGATTTAAATACATCATTTACAACGGATGATGATTTCCGATTTAATTTTGTGGTTAGGAATTTATTCGATCGTCAATGTCAACGGCTTAACGGCTTCTGCGTCAATGTTAATGACTCATTCGGACGTAGATTCTCAGTGAGTGTCACAAAAGAGTTTTAAGAGCTTATAATAATATTGAACATTAAGGGGCGGTTTTAATCGCCCCTTTTTTATGCATGTTGCACTGCATCATCATTATAGTTATGTAGAAATATATTTTAAGGCATATGAATATGACGAATAATAAAAAAAGCACTAGCGATGATGGCTATATTATCATTAAAAAATATGCCAACCGCAGGCTATATAACACAGATTCATCATCTTATATCACCTTAGATTTTTTAGCTGAACTAACGCGTAAAAAAATTGATTTTGTTGTTATTGATGCAAAGTCTGGTGATGACATTACGCACACTATTTTGACTCAAATCATAATGGAAGAAGAAGCCAATGGTGAAACCTTGCTGCCAATCGGGTTTTTGAAAGAAATCATCTCTATGTATGGAAATTCGATGCAATCTATGGTGCCGCAATTTCTTGATGCTTCCATGTCCAATTTCCGCAAGAATCAAAAACAGATGAAAGAAGTGTTTGAGAATGTTGTGACTTCTGGACCTTTTGGTGACATTGCTAAGCAAAATATTGAAATGGCCAAGGCTGCCAGAGATGCTATAATGCCCAGCATATTGCGAAGTGAGAGAAAAAATACTTCTGAAGAAAAAGACATTAGCCGCAATAAACAAGCTGAAATTGACGCTTTAAAAAAACAAATGGCTGAATTACAAGCCAGATTAGACCGTTTAGACAAATAGAGATTAATGTGATTAAACATGCTTTGACGGCGCACCGCGCCAAAGATTTTTCCGCTTGGTATCAAGAAATTATTACCGCAGCCGATCTCGCTGAAGATAGCGGTGTTCGCGGCTGTATGATTATGCGTCCCTGGGGTTATGGTATTTGGGAACGTATACAATATTTGCTCGACCAGAAAATCAAAGAAACTGGACATGAAAATTGCTATTTCCCTTTATTTATTCCTCTTTCTTATTTTGCCAAAGAAGCTGAACATGTTGATGGTTTCGCGAAAGAAATGGCCGTTGTGACGCACCACCGCCTTAAAGCCAATGATGATGGTTTAGGCGTAGACCCTGATGCTAAATTGGAAGAGCCTTTAATCGTGCGGCCCACATCAGAAACCGTGATAGGCACAGCATTTTCGAGATGGCTGCAAAGTTGGCGTGATTTACCGCTTATGTATAATCAATGGGCCAATGTCGTTCGTTGGGAAATGCGCACCAGAATGTTTTTGCGAACCAGTGAATTTCTCTGGCAAGAAGGTCATACCGCCCATGCTGACAGAGAAAGTGCAATGGAAGAAACGCTCAATATATTAGAGCTTTATAGGTCTTTGGCCGAAGATTGTTTGGCGCTGCCCGTTATTACGGGAGAAAAATCAGAAGATGAGCGTTTCCCAGGCGCAGATGCCACCTATTCGATCGAAGCGATGATGCAAGATGGAAAAGCCCTTCAAGCAGGGACCTCACATTATTTGGGGCAAAATTTTTCAAAAGCGCAGAATATCCGCTATCAAGATAAAGAAGGTGAATTTCAATATGCACATACAACATCATGGGGCGCCTCCACCCGTCTGATTGGTGGTGTTATTATGACGCATGGAGATGATGATGGCTTACGCGTACCACCGCTTATTGCACCGCAGCAAATTATCATCATTCCGATGTTGCGCGATAAGCCCGAAGATGAACCGATCTTGGAATATTGCGACAATATAGCACAGCAATTGCGAACAAAATCGCCTTTTGGTGAAAAATTACGGGTTATAGTAGATAAGAAAGGCGCCAAAGCATCCAACAAAAGATGGTCTTGGGTGCGAAAAGGAGCGCCGTTGATATTAGAAATTGGCGGAAGAGATGTGGAGGCCGAGAATGTCTCTCTTATTAATCGCACTTCTCTTTATAATGAAAATGGTAAAGTTGCTTTTCAAACGCTATCGCAACAAGAATTTATCGACAGTGCATCAACTTTGCTCGAATCTATTCAAAGCGCGTTATATATGCAAGCCAAACAGCGACTTGATGATAATATTCACCACGATGTCGAAGAATATAGCGGCGTAGAAAGTTTTTTTGCGAAAGATAAAGTTAATCCTGGCTGGCTTGAAGTGCAATGGAGCAAACCAACAGGAGAAGCACTCGACAAAGTGGTAGAGCGTCTGAAAAAACTGAAACTTACTACGCGTAACATTCCGCAACATGCAAGACCCGCAACTGGGAAATGTATTTTTACGGGCGAACAAGCCGTTGAGCGTATATTGATAGGGCGGTCTTATTAATTGGCCAATACGCCCAAACCCAAAAAAAAGGTTCGTAAAGATCGCGCGGGTTCAAAGGCCAAACGCAAAATGCTGTCGGCGAGTGATGCTTCTAAGAAGGCTTTATCTAAAAAACCACCTTCTAAAAATAGTGGAAGGAGGTCCAAAGGTCATTCCAATGGGATTCCAAACCGCGACCAGGTGATGGAATTTATTAACAATAGCCAATCTGAAGTTGGTAAACGCGAAATTGCCAAGGCTTTTGGATTGAAAGGGCAGGAGAAAATAGCGTTAAAATCTCTACTAAGAGATATGAGCGATGAAGGATTGATTAATATTGCAGCTGGACGTTCTTTCCATAAAATGGGAGGAGTTCCCAAGGTAACAGTCCTCAAAATTATAGCGATCGATGATACAATTCCTATTGCTATTCCTGAAAAGTGGGAAGCCGAAGGCATAGCCGCCCCCAAAATTCGGATTATCGAAAAAGGCCGCAGGTCTGCTTTGGCAGTGGGTGACCGTATATTGGCGCGTACCGAAGAAAGAGGGGCTGGATGGCAAGCTTATCCAATGAAAAAGCTTGGGCAATCAGCCTCACAAATGTTGGGCGTGGTGACGCAAGATCATAAAGAACGTTATTGGCTTAAATCTGTCGATAAAAAAATACGCTATGATACTTTGATTAGCAATTTGGGGGCTGCAAAAAAAGGCGATTTGGTTCTTGCAGATATTTTAAAGCACCGTGCGCAGACTAGCGCTAAAATCAGTGAAACTCTTGGTAATCCCTTTTCTGGTCGCACGATCAGTCAAATTGCGATCCATAAATTTGATATTCCTCATGTCTTTCCAGAGGCCGTCGAGCAAGAGGCGTTGGACGTTCTTAAACTTCCCATAGTGGATAATGCGCGCGAAGATTTACGCCATTTGCCGATAGTCGCTATCGATCCGCGTGATGCCCGCGATTATGATGATGCTCTATGGGCGCAAGCGGATGATGATTCTCAAAATGTAGGAGGGTATAAGGCTATTATCGCTATTGCCGATGTTAGCCATTATGTACGTCCTGGTACTGATTTGGACAGCGAGGCACAAAAGCGCGGTAATAGCGTATATTTCCCAGACTTGGTTGTGCCCATGCTACCGCATAGCTTGTCATCAGATAAATGTTCTTTGAAAGCTGATGAAGATAGGGCAGCGCTCTGTTGCCATGTTGTCATCGATAAAAATGGCAATGTGACGTCATGGCGGTTTAAACGTGCTACCATCAGGATTGCAGCGAATATTGCCTATGAAGATGCACAAGGGGCTATCGATGGAACATTAGAAAAAACTCATGAAGCTTATACGCATTTGAAAGCCTCTCTTAAGCCCCTATGGGCATGTTGGCAGCTTTTGGCAAAAGCCCGTAAAAATCGCGACCCTCTTGCGCTCGATTTACCCGACAGACGTATCATTATTGATGAGAATGGCTCTGTTACTGGCGTTGTTGTGAGAGAACGGCTAGATGCGCATATGTTGGTCGAAGATTTTATGATTACCGCCAATGTTGCAGCGGCAAAAGCATTAGAGAGCAAAAAAGCCGATTTAATTTACCGAGTCCATGAAGCTCCTGCACGCGAGAAACTTATTGCTCTCAAAGACTTTCTGAAATCTTATGATATGCCCTTTACGATGGGGCAGGTGATTACCCCGAGTGTCTTTAATGCACTGCTCAAAAAAATTGATGATGAAGAGAGCAAGCCGCAAATTATGCAGCAAGTGCTGCGCAGTCAGACGCAGGCTTATTATAGTCCGAAAAATGGCTCGCACTTTGGTTTGGCTTTAACCAGCTATGCGCATTTCACCAGCCCAATACGCCGTTATGCTGATTTGATAGTACATCGCGCT
>CALDZL010000035.1 GCA_937944295.1 uncultured Sphingorhabdus sp. | reverse complement strand
TGGAGCGTCAGCGCAACCAAGCGCGCGGCCAATGATCAAGCTATGGCCTTTGATGATGAAGATGCTGTGCTAAGCGCAATAGAAAAAGCCACACATATATTATCTTCGGTGCCGCCGATGCGCAGCGGCGGTGACCCTGTGTTGGAAAAATATGGAGATGCTATTGCCAATGCTGATCTGCGATGGAGCGGCTATTTATCCTCGAGCGGCGTTTATGGTGATACCCGCGGCGCTTGGGTGGATGAAAGCGCTGATATTGGAAGCGGTCGCCGCAAAGAGCGCAGCGATACTGATATGGCGTGGCAAAGTCTGCGTGATGATATGCATCTTTTTCGTTTGCCAGGGATATATGGCCCAGGGCGCAGCGCGCTTGATCGGATGGCATCGGGCAAAGCACGCCGTATTGATATGCCCGATCAGGTTTTTAGCCGTATCCATGTCGATGACATAATTGGTGCAGTGATGGCGGCAATCTATAGGCCTCATGCTGGCGTTTTTAATATAGCGGATGATGAACCCTGTAGCCAAAATGAAGTGATCGCTTTTGCGGCGCAAATGCTTGGGCTGGATGTGCCGCCGTTGCAATCGCTCGAAGAGGCGAATTTATCGGAAATGGCGATGGGATTTTATGCCGAAAACCGCCGCGTTGCCAATGGCAAAGCAAAGCGGTTGTTGGGTTGGCAACCGCAATATTATAATTATCGTTTGGGGCTGCGCGCTTGCATGGCAATTACCAATCCGATGCAGGCCAATATAGCCCCAGACCCAGCTATAAGTGACCATTGATAATCCTCAAACAAGGTTGATAATATCATAGCGACAATGGGCACAACAACGCCTGTATAAGCGGCGCGAGCGGCGCCGATTTTCCGCACCAAACCAAAATAGAGCGGGAAGGTGGCAACCGACCCAATAAATGCAAGATAGATGATACCGCCCAAATATGTCGGACGATACTCAAGGGTAGGCGGTCCATAAACCATATAGGCATAAAGGCCATCCAATAGGGTGCCCCAGAGCATAGCCCAAGCTAGCAAGGTAATGAGGGGGATTGATTTGGCGCGTTCTAAGGCTTGGATGATATTGGCGATTGATGCTGCCATTACGCCCAGTAGAGCAAAGCCAGTACCCAATAATATAGTATTGAGAGGTAATCCGCTGGAACGATATTCTTGAACAAATAATAAGGCAACCCCGCTGCAAGCAATGGCTGAACCGATGATAAAATTACGATTAATTTTCTCGCTTAATAATAGGCTGCCCATTATCGCATTGGGGATCATTAGCAGGGCAAAGCAAACAGCGACTAAGCCCGATGTAATATAATATTCCGCCCGATAAACGAAGTTAAAGTTCGCAAAAAATTGAAACAGGCCCAAGACAAAAGCGAGCCCCATCATGGACTTGTTAATCTTGAGAGGCAAGCGCATGATGAGTGCTAATGTGAACATACCGATAGTGGCCACTGCAAAGCGATAGGTTACGGACCAGCTTGCGGGGACTTCGCCCAATTGATCACGGATGACCAACCATGTTGCGCCCCACACCAAGGAGACAAATAGAAAGGGCAATATGATGCTTGGTTGCAAAAGGGGGCGGCTATTATTACTGGGAGATGGTTGTCTGGTGTCGCTCATTATAGATTAGATATGGCATCGGCCAGCGGCATGACATCTTCTTTGCTATGGTGCCAACTGGTGACGAGCCTTGCTTGTCCTGCGCCCCAATCATAAAAGTCAAAACCTTTGCTGCGCAGGTTTTCCGCTTCTTCTGATGATAATTTCACGAATATCTCGTTGGCTTCGGTCGGGAATATTAATCGATTCCCGCAAGCATCGGCGATAATGCTCGCGGCTTTATTGGCCGCTTGTGCATTTTCTAACCAGAGATTATCCTCTAGCATCGCCAATAATTGTGCGGCCAAAAACCGCCCTTTTGAGAGCAAATGCCCAGCGCGCTTGCGCCGATATTGGCTATGATGTGCAAGCTTTGTATCAAAAAATATAAGCGCTTCGGCATTCATTCCGCCATTTTTAACGCAACCAAAAGATAGTGCATCAACCCCGCGTACCATGTCTGCTGGTTCGCATTTTTGCGATGCCACAGCATTGGCAAAACGCGCACCATCCATGTGTAATTTTAATCCTTTTGACTGGCAGAGCGCGGATATAGCGCTAACCTCTTGTGGTGTATAAACTGCGCCATATTCGCTGGTATTGGTGATGGAGACGACAGCGGCTTGCGCTTGATGCACATCGGGGCGAATTTGCTCTAGGGCAGCCAATATACTGTTTGGTGAGAGTTTTGCGGCCTTGCCCTCGGCATGGATAAGCTTGGCCCCTGCGGTGTAAAAACCAGGGGCGCCGCATTCATCGGTTTCGATATGGCTTTCTTTATGACAAATAATCGCTTGATGCGGCAAGCATATTTCGGCCAGTGCAATGCAATTCGCAGCCGTACCAGAGGGAACCCAAAGTGCGCGTACTTCTTGGTCAAAAAGTGTGCTAAATTTTTCATCAAGCTGCGAAGACCAACAATCCCCATCATAAGCTTGATCGGCGCTATTGGCATTGGCAATGGCTTCCATCACTTTGGGATGAACTGGCGCAGCATTATCTGAAAAAAACAACATATTTGTCCCTTAACTTTGACGCGGCGATGGTCAAGCAATAGTTTATTACAAACAGTAAGATGATGCTTATAGGATCCATATTGTTCAATAATATAAATATTATTTGCAGATCGTCTTATTTACTTTGCAAAAAGTCGGTAAAAAATTATATCATTTGATAGTACGTCCAAAAATGTTAAAGTCAGATCAACGAAAATTAAAGGATCAACATCAAATGGCTGAATATAAAGGTGAAAAAATCACAGTGAATTTTTGTAGCAAACTTTGTATTGGAACGGGGGAGTGCGGTAGGGCGACAGGTGATCTTTTTGTTGATGGTCGCGATCCTTGGTGTGATCCAGATCAATCAGAGAGTCTGGCGGTGAAAGAAATTATTGAACGTTGCCCTTCTGGTGCATTAACGGCAGAGGCGGATGATAGGGATATTAGAGAGAATGCAGCATCCAGAAATACGGTTCATGTGACGCAAAATGGCCCTTATTATATACGGGGTGATTTGGAAATCGTAGGAGCTCCCAAAGATTATCTTGGCACAAAATATAGAGCGGCATTATGTCGCTGTGGTCACTCAAAAAATAAACCATTTTGTGATGGTAGCCATATTAGCTCTGGATTTAAAGATAGCGGTGCAGTCGGCAAAATGGGGGATACAGAATTTGAATGTGGTGGACCAATTATAGTAGAACCACAAAAAGATGCGTCTTTGCTCGTCAAAGGGAATTTAACTATTCACGCAGGAACGGGTCGAGAAGCTTGGCATGGTAAACGAGTGGCTTTATGCCGCTGCGGTGCCTCTAAAAATAAGCCATTTTGCGATGGTAGCCACAAAGATATTGGATTTAAATCTAGTTAAATAGATAATTATATCGTTTTTGTTAAAAATGAAATTACGATATTTAGATTTTATGCAATGTTATTTGGACTGTTTGATATTTTATTATGGATTAATTGTTTTATATTAAAACTATAATTCAGAAAGAATTATATTAACAATAATCATTAAAGAGAGACATAAGCATGACAGATAATATTACAGCGCTGGAATCAGCCGTTAATAAATTAACAAAAGAAGGTAAGATATTGGAATCAATTGAGCAATATTATGCTGATGATTGTGTATTTATTGAAACCGATGGCTCATCTAGACAATCAAAAGCGGAACAAGCTACATTCCTTGCAGGGTTTTTTGAGAGCCTAACTAGTTTTGATGGTGCTACACTGCATGGCGAAGCTGTCGGGGATAATTTTTCGGCAAGCGAATGGACCTTTAACATGACTGCGGGCGATGCTGAAAAAATAGAATGGAATGAAGTTTTAGTTCGTACTTGGGATAATGGGAAAATTACATCTGAAAAATATTATCAAAAGTAATTTTCTAATATCAAAACTTGATGGGATTCATATCGTTATTTGAACGTTTTAAATTATGAATCCCATTGAAGATATATAACTAAGTTTAACTTTACCTGACAAATATTTTGAAATACTCGCCTATAAAATATAATTTATCTGCTATTGTTTAATAGGTAAGACCTTAACTTTGATTATTATCATTGTCGTCTAATTGTGCATGAAAACCAATGCCAAATCGGCGCGGTTGAACCTCTTTAGCGATAGGCATAGATTGCAGCATAATGTTAATTTGGCTGACATGTTGGATCAGGCGTGCTTTTTTGCCGTTTTGATCTTGTCCAACAAAAACAACTTTATCCAAACCTAATGGTATGATCCCATTAAGAAAAATTGCGCTGCCCGAAGGCCCGCCAATTATTGCCATAAAGGCTTCTTCATCCTCGGTTAAATCATCTTCAAAGCTTTTGATTTCTTGAACAATTTCATAGATTGAGTGATGCGCGGCTTTTTGTTTTTTAGTTAAAGAAGGAGCCTTTTGGGCGCGGCTGATTGTTATCTGATATTTTTCTTTATCGAACTTTCCAAAGGCTGGTTTTGCGATCATGCTATTGCTAGCCATTATATTTTGATTGGTGTCATCGCTCACATATCTCTCCTCTGGAATGAGGGTGTATCTCTATTCTTATCGCAAATTCAGGTCAATATGCATGTTACAATCTAAACTATCTTTATCAACTATGACTATGATTACTTGTTTATTTCGGATAACATTAACAGGGAGAGGAAAAATGAAATGACATCGGTGTCCCGCAATGGAATTACAGGAAAGCTTGCTCTATTTTTACCAGGAATTTTCCTTTTAGGTTTTAACATTGGTACAGGCAGTGTAACCACAATGGCGAAGGCAGGGGCAAGCTATGGCATGTCATTGCTATGGACTGTATTTATCTCTTGCGCCGCCACTTATATAATGATTGACGCTTATGGGCGCTATACATTGGTTACTGGCGAAACGGCTCTGCAAGCCTTTCGCAAACATATTCATCCAGCCGTTGGTATATTTTTCATAGTGGCTCTTACCGCTGGTGTTAGCGGCAGTGTCATGGGGGTGATGGGAATTATCGCTGAAATTAGTTATGAATGGTCTAAAATATTTATATCAGGTGGTATTGCGCCAATATATTGGGCAGCTGCGTTTATAAGCCTTGTTTATATAATTTTCTGGAATGGTCGCACACAGATTTTTGAGCGTGCTTTAGCCGTTATGGTGGCGATAATGGCCGCTAGTTTTGTATTAAACTTTTTCCTGCTTATGCCGCCCACAGTAGAGATTTTTAAAGGCTTTATTCCCACTATACCAATAATTGAAAGCGCGCAAGGCCAGTCCAGCGGGCGAGGACCATTATTGTTAATCGCATCTATGGTTGGAACGACATTATTTTCTGGCCTGTTTATCATTCGCACGACATTGGTTAAAGAAGCGGGTTGGACTATGCAGGATAATAAGCAACAGCGCCGCGATGCATTGTTTGCTGCGGTCATGATGTTTGTGATTAGTGCTGCTATTATGGCTGCAGCGGCGGGGACTTTGTTTACCAGAGGTGTTGGGCTTGATAATCCCGCACAAATGGTTGGTTTATTGGAACCTCTGGCAGGCCCTTTTGCAGCATCAATATTTGCTATCGGTATTATTGCTGCGGGTGTTTCGTCGCAATTCCCCAATGTCTTGATGCTGCCTTGGTTGCTATGTGATTATCGCAATAGCAAACGAGATATGACAATGGGGAAATATCGGATCATGGTATTTTTTATCTCCTTGCTTGGTTTGATAGTACCCTTATTCGACGCGCGGCCATTGTTTGTAATGATAGCATCGCAAGCTTTTAACGTGGTTTTATTGCCAGCGACCGTGGCTTGTATAATATATTTGGGCAATAGACGCGATTTAATGGGAGAATATTGTCATAATCTTGTTACTAATGTTGCTTTGACCGCAATATTTTTATTCTCTCTTATAACCAGTTATATGGGGTTACAGGGATTGTTAAATATTATAGCTTAACCCCGTACAGACCAGTGAAAGAGAGATATAAACATGCGTGAATCATGGCGTTGGTTTGGACCAAATGATCCTGTTAGCTTGTCTGAAATTCGCCAAACAGGGGCCAGCGATATTGTTAGTGCACTCCATGCTATACCTATTGGTGAGATCTGGCCGCGTGATGCAATAAATTCCCATAAAAAGATGATTGAGGAGTATAATGGCAATATGTCTCCCCTATCATGGACAGTAGTAGAGAGTATCCCTGTCCATGATGATATTAAATTGGCGGCGCCAGGGCATGAGAAATATGTTGATAATTGGATTACAACATTACAAAATCTTGCAGCCGAGGGCATCAAAACCATCTGTTATAATTTTATGCCCGTCCTTGATTGGACGCGTACAGATTTAAAATATCAATTGCCCAATGGTGCTTTTGCACTGCGCTTTGACCAAGATAAATTTGCGGCTTTTGATTTGTTTATTTTAAACCGCACCAATGCGCGGGATGATTATACGCAAGATGAATATGATCGCGCGCTGAATCTTGCGAAGGCTATGACCACCGAGGAACAAGCTAGCCTTACGCAAACGATCATAGCAGGATTACCTGGAAAAATGACCGACTCTTATACATTAGATGATTTTCGCAAGGCATTGGCGCGTTATGATCATATTGATCATGCTAAGTTGCGTGGAAACCTCTTTGCTTTTTTGCGCTTAGTGTCGCCCCATGCTGAAGCTGCTGGCGTTGCGCTTGCCATTCATCCTGATGACCCGCCTTGGGATATGTTTGGGTTGCCGCGCGTTATTTGTACGCCCGATGACCTTGATACATTATTTGAGAATGTACCAAGCCCCGCCAATGGTATGACACTGTGCGTTGGCACTTATGGTAGTCGACCAGATAATGATCTACCGCAAATGGCACTTGATTATGCGGAGCGTATCTATTTTGCGCATTTACGCGGTGTAACGCGCGATGTTCATGAACAACGTTCCTTTTTTGAAGCGAGTCATTTGGATAGCGATATTGATATGGTCCATGTGATTAAGAATTTATTGGATAATGAACAAAATTTGAATCGTGAAATTTTCATTCGCCCTGATCACGGGCATCAAATGATGGGTGATATTAATCGTAACGTCAATCCTGGATATTCAGCTATTGGCAGGATGAAGGGTCTCGCAGAAATTCGCGGCGTTATTAAAGCAATAACAGCAACGAATATTTAGTGGGAATATAGAGGAAATAATGGTGCGGACCAACAAATTTAAGATAAGCTGAACTCAGACGATGAGAAAGTTCCCGATAAATTTGATGTACTTGACGGATTGGTATAGTCCATTTTCTCGCTTTTTGATATTTCCAATGGTCACCAAGATGAAATTAAGAGCACATTAACATGTCGAGCGCGTTATTATCCATATGGGTGAATCAACACATCCTTATATGTTACTGTAAAGATAAAATGCTTAGAAATATGTAAACATAGTTATGAATGTTAAATTCATTTGCTTACAATCCAAAGGTAAATCGAACCGCAGCACCAATATCATCGGATGCATTTTCAAAATGCCCAGGCTCTTGACGATAAAAGAAATTGGTGGACACCGTACCGCCCTTAATTGGGAAGAAATAAGATATTTCGCTTGCGATTTCGCGGCCTTGCGGTGCGAGATTTAACTGACGTACTCCAAATGTTGCACTCTCGGTTTCAAAATCAAAACTCACAGGAACATTCAGGTTTAATCCGCCGCTGGTCACACGTGTGGGTTGGGCAATGCGCAACCCAATACGATCCCAAGTGCCAAAAATACCTGCTTTGCTGACATCGAACGAAAAGCTGTTGCTACGGATCTGGCCGCTGCCATCAATCGTGCCGCCGCTGTTTAATGTGCTGCGTGCATCGGTCCAACCCTCACGCCATGCGGCGTTTAGAGTAAAGCCCTTGCCTAAATTATAGCGGCCATTGGCATTAAGGAAAATGCTCTGCGCACCACCTCGCCCAATTGCGCTGTTGAAACGTGCGCCCAATATGGTTTCTTCTTCGTCGATTAGGTTAGCACCGAGCGAGAACCAGGCATCGCCAATAGTGCGATCCAGAGCAAAACCCACATTTCCATAATCATATTGATTATTGCTAGGCAAGCCAAATTGTAGCTCGTTACGTTCAAGTACGCGAGCTTTCCCTGCTTCTGCGCTTAGCGTCAAGCCAAAGCCATTGATATTCTGGCGTAGTGCAAATGACCCATCAGGGTTGCGGGTAAAGCCGCTATCAAAATTGGCGTCACGCGCCACAAGAAAGCTGCCTCCTGCTTGTCCTTGGAGGATAGACAGCTGTGCTTGAGCGCTTTGTCTTATACCAAGGCTGATACTGGTATCGTTAGCAAGTTTTGCCGTTATGCGGCCAGCTAAGACTCGCGCTATACGATCATCACGCTCGCTGAGGTTAAGGCCACGAATAGGCTCGCTCGAGTCCTGACTTATATTAAAAGCTATTTCTGCTGGCCCTGCATTGAGTGCGACAGCACGTCCTGTGCTGATAAGTCCCTGGGTAAGGCGAGGATTTTGCTGAGCCGTTATGATGCCAGCCCCTAAATCCACTTCAAAAGGACGATCAAAATCATCAGTTATAATAGCATTGAGTGGTTCGCTGGATATGCCAGCATCACCCATTGCTGGCCCAGTTGATCCAGCAGTTAATGCGGTTGATAGTGGAATAGATGTTGAGGCGAGTGACGTCGTACCAATGGGTTGAAAGGCGGAGGCAATATTTAAAATACCGCGTCCAAAAACTGCGTCGGTTCCAGTGGCCCCTGCATCATCTGCGGTTTGTAATAATATATCAACAATCTCTACAGCAGTAAGATTAGGGAAGGCTTGCGCTAACAAGGCCGCTGCGCCCGATATCTGTGGTGCAGAAAAAGAAGTGCCATTGAATACATTCACAAAACTCTGCCCATTCATCATGAATGAGAATATTTCATCATTTTGAAATTCGCAACAAATTCTATCGCCTAATGCCGATAAGACAGAGTCTTGAGAATTGCCTGCACGGTTGCTAAAATCAGAAATCTCACGATTGTCTGTAACTGATGTTGAAATAATCACATTACCATTTCCACTGGCCAGAAACGCCTGAGCAAATGGGCTTGGGTTATCGGGATCAAATGCTGGTGTTTCTCCAGCAGGTGTATTACCTTCATTACCGGCTGAAATTACAATGACAATATTAGCCGCTGTTGCTCTTTCGATTGCAAGTCGCAGAGCTGTGCTTACACCACCAGGTCCGCCAAGAGAGAGATTAACAATTCTAGCGCCAGCATCAACTGCTGTATTTAATGCCGTTGCCAGAGTGGCATTGCTAAATGTACAAGCTGGTTCATCACCATTAGTGCCAACACATGTGCCATCGGTATCGCTACGCAATGTTAATATTGTCGAATCGAAAGCGATGCCGTGAATACCACTATCGTCTCTTGCAGCACCAATGAGCCGAGAAACAGTAGCCCCATGCCCGTCTAAAGTTTGAAGACCACGGCTTAAGCCCGTGGCATCGATAGAATCACTTGAAATACGGCCAGCGAAATCACGGCTATTTGCGTCAATACCGGTATCAATCACACCAACGATAATACCTGCTCCTGTTGCTCCCACTTCATATGCAGCAACGGCACCATGAAATTCAGGACCATCAGAACGTCGAAATTCTGCAGTGTTAAAATTTGTTCCTGGAGGCGGCGGCGTTGTAACAGGGCCAGCGGCTTGTGGCGGTGGTGGCGGAGGAGGAGGTGGAGGAGGTGGCGGAGGAGGAGGTGGCGGTGGAGTTGTTGAGGCTGGCGGCACGGTTGGAGATGTTCCAGCGCCAGGTCCAGTGCCAGATCCGCCACATGCGGATAGAGCTAATATAGCGACTAGCGCTGATGTAACAGGAATATTTCTTTGGATATTATTTTTCATATTGGCTCTCACTTTACGCATTACTCGCCCCCCAACATATATCAACTTGCAATGTTTTATACTATATTACAAGGGCAGGGCTAGGCTTTTTTACATTATCTGTAATCCTCATTGAAAATATGGTTTACTTCGCTAAATTGTAAAATTTACTAAAGCCAACGTTTGATTAATATTTCCTTAAATGTAGAAATAATAATTTGGAATATCATAATTATTCCTATTTATTTCGCTATAATAAGGGCGATCTCATGGAGATGAATAAGATTGAGCATTGGATTTTTGATCTGGATAATACACTCTATCCATCGCACTTTGCTATTTTTGATTAAATAAGCGCGTGTATCACCCAATATGTAGCGCGTTATTTCGCATGTGATAAAAAGCAGGCCAAATCGATTCAAAAATCATATTTTACTGAATATGGCACGACTTTGAATGGATTAATGCGTAGTGATAATATTGATCCGCAGGAATATTTGAATTATGTCCATGATGTAGACTTATCTATTCTGGATAAAGCTCCGAAACTTGCACCCTTGATAAAATCTCTACTAGGTAAAAAATATATCTTTACCAATGGTGATGCACCTTATGCACAGCGCGTCATTGAGAGGCTTGGTTTGGATGGTTTATTTGACTATATGTGCGATATATACGCCTATGATTACCGACCAAAGCCAGAGATGGCCGCTTATCAATCGCTTTTAAATAAAACAGGTATTGACCCCTTGCGGGCTGTGTTTTTCGAGGATATGGCCCGTAACTTAGAAACAGCCAAATCCTTGGGAATTACGACGATCTGGATTGATGATGGTTCGGATTGGGGGTGGCCCAATTGGAATGATCAATATAAGAGCAAGAACTGTTTTATTGATGCAAGCACGGACTGCATCGAAACATTTTTAACAGACATAATGACAAAAATTGGGAAATAAATATGAGCAAGCAATTAGAGCAAATTATCGAAACAGCATGGGATGCACGCGATGGACTAAACCTATCGACCACAGGTGAAGTGCGCGATGCGGTGAATGAAGCGCTCAATATGCTCGACAGCGGCGCAGGACGTGTTGCTAGCCAAAAAGGCGGTGAATGGGTCGTTCATCAATGGCTCAAAAAAGCGGTGCTACTCTCCTTTCGTTTGAACGATAATGTCATCATGAATGGCGGTGCAGCTGGTTCTCCTGCTTTTGACAAAGTCCCATCCAAATTTGAAGGATGGGGCGAGAGTGATTTTCGCAGCGCAGGATTTCGCGTCGTCCCGGGAGCCGCAGCAAGGCGCGGTAGCTTCATCGGTAAAGATGTTGTCCTAATGCCCAGTTTTGTTAATATTGGTGCCTATGTGGGCGATGGCACGATGGTTGATACATGGGCCTCCGTCGGAAGCTGTGCGCAAGTCGGTAAGAACTGCCATATATCTGCTGGTACGGGTATTGGCGGGGTTCTCGAGCCTTTACAAGCCAACCCTACAATCATTGGTGATAATTGTTTTATTGGTGCGCGCAGTGAAATTGTTGAAGGCGTAATCGTTGGTGAAGGCTGCGTTGTCTCTATGGGTGTGTTCATCACCCAATCAACCAAAATCATTAACCGCGAAACGGGCGAAATCATCAGCGGTCATATCCCGCCCTATTCGGTTGTTGTACCCGGTACACTGCCAGGTAAGCCACTACCCGATGGCAGCGCAGGACCAAATCTCGCATGCGCCGTCATTGTAAAAACAGTGGATGAACAGACACGTTCAAAAACAGCAATAAATGAATTGCTCCGTGACTAAATCGCTGCAATAAGGTCTCAAAAGAGGACTTATTTATGAACACATTATTCGACCCCATTAAAATGGGCAGCATTGATGCTCCCAATCGCATATTTGTTGCCCCATGTACACGGTTGCGCTGTGATAATAGTTTCACCCCCGTTCCTATGATGGCCGAATATTATGCGCAGCGCGCATCGTCTGGTGTCATTATTACCGAGGCAACAGGGATTAGCCAAGAAGGTCTTGGTATTCCATTTGCCCCCGGTATCTGGCGGGATGATCAGGTAGAGGCTTGGAAGCCCATTACCGAAGCTGTTCACAAAGCTGGCGGACGTATTTTATGCCAATTATGGCATATGGGGCGGCTTGTTCCATCAGCCTTTATCGATGGTAAGCCCCCCGTGTCGTCTTCGGCCACCAAAGCACCGGGCAAGGCCTATGCCCCCGATATGTCGCGCCAAGAATATGA
>CALDZL010000034.1 GCA_937944295.1 uncultured Sphingorhabdus sp. | reverse complement strand
GAAAAAGCATTAGACTATTTAACAGCATCAAACCGCAAAAGCTTTGGTGATATTGTGCCAGATTTTGACAATAGCAGACTCGATGCAAAAGGCAAAAATGTCGTTGTCATCGGCGGCGGCGACACCGCCATGGATTGTGTGCGAACCGCCATTCGTCAAGGTGCCAAATCCGTGAAATGCCTTTACCGCCGAGACCGCGATAATATGCCAGGATCACAGCGTGAGGTTGCCAATGCTGAAGATGAAGGTGTTGAATTTATCTGGCTATCTGGTCCAAAATCCTTTGATGGAGATACACATATACGCACCGTCAATGTTGCAAAAATGCGCTTAGGTGCGGCTGATTCCTCTGGACGAAGATCGCCCGAACCCGATCCATCGGGTGATTTCTCAATCAGCGCCGATATGGTAATTATGGCATTAGGTTTTGAACCCGAAGATTTGCCGAACTTATTTGGTACCCCTGAATTAGGCGTTACGCGTTGGGGGACAGTACGCGTCGATCATCACAATATGATTACCAATTTGGACGGTGTTTTTGCTATAGGTGATATTGTACGCGGTGCGTCTTTGGTTGTATGGGCGATCCGTGATGGCCGCGATGTCACCGAACATATGCACAATTATTTGCATCAGAAAGCAACTAATGCAAAGAATGCTGCTTAATATTTAAGAATAAGGCTATCTGGCAAAATTTGAAGAGGAAGAGACAAATGTTGAAAAATAAATTAATCCTAACTACTGCGATTACGGCTACTCTTATTCTATCTTCAACACCTCTTTATGCACAAGAAGAAGATACGCAGGAAAAGGAAGAGCAAACCACAGTGCTGGTCGCTGCTCCTCCAGTTATCCCAGAATCTAATAAAAGTCAGAATGAAGAACAAAATATCGATGATGAGATTGATGCTGAGTTAAAAGCAGAGTTAGAAGAAATTGAGCGTCAGGAAAAGTTATCCGACCCTAATGAACTTTTAAAATCATTCGCTCTTAAAAAACCTTTGATAGAGCTTCCCACGCCCGATGCAGATAGACTTAAAATCGCAGATAAAATCGTTGCGCGTTTTTACCCTGTAGGGACCAATGAACGCGTCATGCGGGACAGTTTTGACAATATGATGATACCAATAATTGATCGTACATTGGAACTCACTATAGCCGAAGCTATAGATTTATTTGATCTTCCAGACGATATTAATCCGCTAAGTGATGACGAAGAATCTACCAATCAAACAATCGGTGAATTGCTTGCTGAAATGTACCCTGATTTTCGTGAAAAAATGGGAACGGTAATGGATGCTTATGCAGAAATTACAGGCCTTACCTCTGAGCCATTAGAACCCGCATTAGCAGGTGCTATGGCAAGAGATTATGCGCGTAAATATGATGTACAGCAGTTAACGGAAATGGAAGCATTTTTCTCTACTCCCACGGGAGAGATATTTGCCCGCGATTTCATGCTCAGTACGGCCAGCATCGACATGATTCAAACCGCGTTGAAAGAATTTCCTGCTATCACCGAAAATTCTGATGCAATCGAAGCCGCCAGCAAACGCATCCAAGAAGCCTTTAAAACTGAGCCTAAAGAGGATGAAAGCGAAGAAGATTGTGAAGACTGCGAAACAGATGAAGCGTCTGACGAAGAGACAGATGTTAATGATGCATTAGCCGATGACCTTGGCAATGAACCTTGGTTCGATAAAGACAATTGGGATGAAGGCACACGCGATAATGTTGCGCAATTAGAAGATACCTATAATGAATTGGCGGAACTTAGCGAGCAAGCTTATACACAATATGATGAAGCCTTTGATGATGCTGTTTTACAGAGCCGCGAAAAATATATAGCAGATGGTTGGAATCGTGAAGATAATGAATAGTTAATCTCAGAATCTATAATCCATCACAACTCAATGATCTTACTTTACTCCCAGAGATGAAATAACCACTATGACCCATTATCCAACTCCCGAACATAAACGCTTAGCTGCACACGGTATGTATGATCCGATGAGCGAGAAAGATGCTTGCGGCGTTGGTCTGATTGCTGCCACAGACGGCAAGGCATCACGCCGCGTGGTGAGCAGTGCTATTGAAGCCTTAAAAGCTGTATGGCATAGAGGGGCCGTTGATGCCGATGGTAAAACAGGCGATGGTGCTGGCTTATTGGTTGATCTACCTGTGCGATTTTTTGATGATGCTATATCCCGCAGCGGTCATAAGCCACTGAACAATCAACTGGCTGTTGGGATGATATTCCTGCCGCGCACGGATTTAGCGGCGCAAGAGACCTGCCGTACCATTGTTGAGAGCGAGATTATTGATGCTGGTTATACAATTTATGGATGGCGACAAGTGCCCGTTAACGTGTCTGTCATTGGCGAGAAAGCAAAACAAACGCGGCCCGAGATTGAACAAATCATGATCGCGGGACCAATGGATGATGAAGCCAGCAAAGAAGAGTTTGAAAAAAACCTTTATTTGGTTCGCCGTAAAATAGAACGTAAAGTCATAACCGCACAAATACATGATTTTTATATTTGTTCACTCTCATGCCGTAACATTGTCTATAAAGGCTTATTCTTAGCTGAGAGCTTATCCGTATTTTATCCCGATTTATGCGAAGAATTATTTGAAAGCCGTATTGCCATTTTTCACCAACGTTATTCCACCAATACATTTCCGCAATGGTGGCTGGCGCAACCCTTTCGCGCTATCGCTCATAATGGTGAAATCAACACCATTAGAGGCAATAAAAATTGGATGAAAAGCCATGAAATTAAAATGGCTAGTATCGCATTTGGCGACCAATCCGGTGAAATAAAACCTGTTATTCCAGCAGGATCCTCTGATACCGCAGCTTTAGACGCTGTGTTTGAAACTATGGTGCGTGCTGGCCGCGATGCACCAACTTCTAAATTAATGCTCATCCCAGAAGCATGGCAAGCCAATGAACATCTGCCAGAAGATCATAAAGCCATGTATCGCTATTTAGCCAGCGTTATGGAACCTTGGGATGGTCCAGCCGCACTTGCTATGACCGATGGGCGCTGGGCGCTTGCTGGGGTTGATCGCAATGCATTGCGGCCTTTGCGCTATAATATCACTAGCGATAATCTGCTCATTATCGGCAGCGAAACGGGTATGGTTATTGTAACAGAGAGCGAAATCATCGAAAAAGGACGCCTTGGCCCAGGCCAGATGATTGCGGTCGATTTACAAGAAGGCAAAACTTATTCCGATAAAGAATTAAAAGACAAAGTCGCCAGCGAACATGATTATGGCAAAATGGCCTCTGGCTTTATGAATGAGGATGATTTGCCTGATCCATCTGATGAATCCTCTATGCAATGGAGCAAAGCTGAACTGACCAAACGTCAAGTGGCAGCGGGTATGACCATAGAAGATATAGAAATGATACTGGCACCCATGATTGAGGATGGCAAAGAAGCTATTGGGTCAATGGGCGATGATACACCTATGGCCGTGATTAGCGATAAGAGCCGATTGATTAGCCAATTTTTCCGCCAAAATTTCAGCCAAGTTACCAATCCGCCAATTGATAGTTTGCGCGAGCGGCATGTGATGAGCCTGAAAACACGCTTTTCAAACCTTGCCAATATCCTTGATGACCAGAGCCAAAGTGATAATGTTTTGGTGCTGGATAGCCCCGTATTATCCAACCAGCGCTGGCAAAAATTACGAACTTTATTTTCAAGCATCGCAGCAGAAATAGATTGTACTTTTGAAGCCCAGGGCGGCGTTAAATCTATGCGCGCAACCATTACCCGTATTCGCAAAGAAGCGGAAGCAGCGGTTCGTGCTGGTAAAACAGAAATCTTTCTCACCGATGAAAATATAAATGAAAGCCGTATCGCACTTGCCATGATCTTGGCAACAGCGGCCGTGCATACTCATTTGGTACGCAGCGGCTTGCGATCATATTGCAGTATCAATGTGCGCACCGCCGAATGTTTGGATACGCACTATTATGCTGTTCTCATCGGTGTTGGGGCGACCACGGTGAATGCATATGTTGCCGAGGAGACGATTAACGATCGCCATGCACGCGGTTTATTGGGCGACATATCCTTAACCAAAGCAATTGCTAATCATCGCAAAGCAATTGATGAAGGTTTGTTAAAGATCATGTCCAAAATGGGGATCGCTGTTATTTCCAGCTATCGCGGTGGTTATAATTTTGAGGCTGTTGGTCTTTCACGCTCAATCGTCAATGACTTCTTTCCTGGGATGCCCAATAAAATCTCTGGCGAAGGCTTCCCATCGCTCTATCTTAATGCCAAAGAGCGACACGAGGCCGCCTATGATGCGGCCATAACCCGCCTTCCTATTGGTGGTTTTTATAAACAACGTGATGGCGGGGAAACCCATGCCTATAGCGCAGGACTGATGCACTTGCTGCAAAGCGCGGTTACCAATGATAGCTATTCCACCTATTTACAATTCGCCAAAGGTGTCAATGAAATGCCGCCTGTGTATCTGCGCGATTTGATGGAATTTAATTATACCGACAAAGCGATAGATTTAGACGAAGTGGAAGCGATTACCGAAATCCGTAAACGTTTCATAACGCCTGGTATGTCATTGGGGGCCTTATCGCCCGAAGCCCATGAAACGCTTGCCATTGCTATGAACCGTATCGGTGCAAAGGCCGTTTCGGGCGAAGGCGGGGAATCGGTTGAGCGCTATACACCTTATGAAAATGGCGACAATGCCAACAGCGTCATCAAACAAGTGGCATCGGGCCGTTTTGGCGTCACATCAGAATATTTAGGCGCCTGTGATGAAATTGAAATTAAAGTCGCACAAGGTGCAAAACCTGGCGAAGGCGGACAGTTACCAGGCTTTAAAGTCACAGAATTTATTGCAAAATTGCGTCATTCGACGCCAGGTGTCACGCTTATATCACCGCCGCCGCATCATGATATTTATTCGATCGAAGATTTGGCACAGCTCATTTATGATCTTAAACAAATCAATCCAAAAGCTCGAGTATGCGTAAAGCTCGTCAGTGCATCAGGCATTGGAACTATTGCCGCAGGGGTTGCCAAAGCGCATGCTGATGTAATCCTTATATCGGGCAATACTGGCGGTACAGGTGCATCGCCGCAAACCAGCATTAAATATGCAGGCACGCCGTGGGAAATGGGGCTGAGCGAGGCGAACCAAGTTTTAACACTGAACAAATTACGTCACCGCGTAAAATTACGCACCGATGGCGGACTAAAAACGGGCCGTGATATTGTTATTGCAGCAATTTTGGGCGCAGAAGAATTTGGTATTGGGACATTATCATTGGTGGCCATGGGCTGCATCATGGTGCGCCAATGCCACAGCAACACATGTCCCGTTGGCGTTTGTGTTCAAGATGAAAAATTACGCGAAAAATTCACGGGTACGCCTGAAAAAGTTATCAATCTGATGACCTTTATCGCCGAGGAGGTGCGCGAAATATTAGCACGCCTTGGTTATCGCTCGCTTGATGAAGTGATTGGACAGACCCATCTTCTCAAACAAGTTAGCCGAGGAGCAGAACATCTCGATGATCTCGACCTCAACCCTATTTTGGCCAAAGTTGATGCTGACGATCATGAACGTCGTTTCAATATAGAAGGCCATCGCAACGAAGTGCCCGATAGCCTCGATGCGCAAATGATTCGTGATGCTAAACCTGTGTTTGAACGGCGCGAGAAAATGCAGCTCACCTATACAGTACGCAATACGCACCGCGCTGTTGGCACGCGTTTTTCAGCCGAAGTCACACGCCTCTATGGTATGAAATCGCTTAGTGAAGACCATGTCCATGTACGCTTGCGCGGCAGTGCTGGCCAATCATTAGGGGCTTATCTATGCCAAGGCATCACGCTAGAAATTTTTGGCGATGCGAATGATTATGTTGGCAAAGGCTTATCAGGCGGCAAAATTATCGTGCGCCCAACGGTAAGCTCACCCTTGGAGAGCCACAAAAATACTATAATCGGTAACACCGTTCTTTATGGCGCAACGGCAGGCAGATTATATGCAGCAGGACAAGCGGGAGAACGTTTTGCAGTGCGCAATAGCGGCGCAACCGTTGTCGTCGAAGGATGCGGAGCCAATGGCTGTGAATATATGACAGGCGGAAATGCTATCATATTGGGCAGCGTCGGCAGCAATTTCGGCGCAGGTATGACCGGCGGCATGGCCTTCATTTTGGATATAGAAGATAATTTTGACAAAATGGCCAATCCCGAATCTATTATATGGCAGCGCTTTGAAAGCGAGCATTGGGAGAATGTTGCACTGGACGCTATCAAAGCCCATGCAGCAGCCACTGACAGCATTTGGTCCAAATCCATCATCGAAGATTGGCAGCAAATGCGCCATAAATTCTGGCAGGTTTGTCCCAAAGAAATGCTAAGCCGCTTAGCCCATCCAATTTCCGATACTATAGCTATAGAAGCAGCGGAGTAATAATTTGATTATAAGAGAGTTTCATGGCCAAAATCATACCCAATTATATCGAGATGAAAGCGCATGATCTGCCCACTAGTAAGCTATTTTATAGTAAGGCATTAGGATTAGAATTCACCGATTATGGCGATAGTTATAGCTGTGATGAGAGAGGTCCAACTTTTGTTGCCATCGCAGCGGGCGATACTCCTGCCGCCCCCATGCCGATATTTGAGAGCGATAATCTTGAAGAGAGCATAACCGCGGTACGTAAAAGCGGTGCATCTATTGTTACCGAAATTTTTGATTATCCAGGTGGGCGGCGTTTTGAATATCTTGACCCATCGGGCAACCGTATCGCTATCTATCAAAATAATATGAATTAAAGCCTATTTTTTGATGAAAGAGAAACATTCCAGCGGGTCTATTTCACCGCGCTCGGGCGTCATAGTTGGGAATAGATTATTGTCAAAAACAATAGAGTAGGTTGGTTTAAATATCTCATCGAACAATGGATTGGCCTTTATCGCCTCTACATCCCAATCAAACTCTAATATGTTTCCATAATAA
>CALDZL010000033.1 GCA_937944295.1 uncultured Sphingorhabdus sp. | reverse complement strand
ACAGATTCGCACAGCCCTTCGATTCAAAGAACATGGGTCGTACGAAACCTTGACAAATGGTATGATGCGTACAAACCATCAGAAAAAGATTCGCTCTATCTAAAACCAGAAGATCGCGTCAAAATATGGTAAGGAATGACTTTGTCACAATCACACTTTTCTACACAATCAAAATTATTCGGTGAGAGTGGTGACGAAAGTAAAAAACATAGTCATTTGCTAATCTTTGGATTGGCGGTAGCGATTGTTTTTGCGGCCCTTATATTATGGTTTGCTTCTCAAAACTTAATGTTGGTTGGAGGCTTTGTCTCTGCTTTTATAGCAGCAGTAGCTTGTGCTTATTATATCCATACATTATCTATGAATACGCAGCAAATAGACCATTTGCCGCCCGATTGGGCCGTTACGCGCACCGTTGCTGATCAATCCAATATGGCGCTAGCAATTTGCGATCGGGCAGGCCGGATGTCTTGTGCTAATGAACGATTTGAAAAATGGTTTTCTGGTTTAAAGCCACCACCTGATTTGAATGTTGGTAATGATGAACGGGCCATGTTGATTGCCGCTGGTCGTACGGCATGGCGCGAGGGTATTGGTATAATAGAATCGCTCAAGCATGATGAACAAGATTTTCAAGTTAAAGCTGTTAAAGCGAGCAGCAGTGATGAATATCTGATCTGGACCTTTGAGCCTGTTGTTGAACAAAGCCTTTCCACTCTGGCGGTTGAAACATTTTCAGGACAAATTGGTCAGCGTATGGGCGAAGCTGGAATCATGTGCTTAATCGTCGGTGGTGAAGGGCGTATAAGATCCTGTAATAGTGCTTTTGCAGCACGCGCTACGGGTCGTGCTGAAGCCAATATAGTTAGTCGTGATTTTGCCACATTTTTACGATCAGATGATAAAGGACGTATTTATTTTGAACGCGAAGGTAAGCGCGGTGTGCCGTTACGTCTAATGTATATCCCTTTGCGGCCCAATGATAAAAATAGTGCGGCCGTTATATTTGCCTTGGATGAAGATTCAGCACAAATGGATCGCCAAAACGCATTGGTACATGTTGAAAATCTGCTTGCCGATTTGCCTTTGGGTTTGGCACTGGCGGACCGTGATGGCCGCTTTTTATTCGCAAATAATAGCTTTGCACGTGTTGCTGGCATGCCAATAGAAAAATTACCCCCTTATCCAGGGGATTTGGTTATTAAAGAAGATAAAGCTGCTGTTGCTGATACAGTGCGTCGCTATGCTGCGGGACTGCCAATGTCTGGGGATATTGCTGTTCGATTATTGGAGGCTCCTGATGAAGTCGTTTCGCTTTCTATTGCTGGTGTGCGCGGCCTAGGCGATGCATCGGTGTTAATCGGCTTGAAAGATAATAGCGAGGAATCCAAGCTTAAACGTCAGGTCGCACAGGCCACTAAAATGCAAGCCGTTGGGCAGTTGGCGGGTGGTGTTGCCCATGATTTTAACAATATCCTTACGGCTATTATTGGTTATTGCGATTTGATGTTATTGCGCCATTCCCCTGGTGATAGCGACTATGATGATATTCAACAGATTAAGAATAATAGTAATCGTGCCGCGAGCTTAACGCGCCAATTATTGGCATTTTCGCGCCAACAAACATTGCGACCTCAAATATTGCAATTACCCGATGTGGTCTCTGAAGTTTCTGCGTTGTTAAAGCGCTTACTGGGTGAAAAGGTCCGACTAGAGGTCAAACATGGCCGTAATATCGGAACGGTGCGGGCTGATCCTGGGCAATTAGAACAAGTCATCATTAATCTGGGAGTAAATGCGCGTGATGCTATGCCCGATGGCGGGGTGTTAACGCTTGAAACACAATCTGTATCATTGGCCGATGTGCGAGCTATGAATAGTGAGATTTTACCTCTGGGTGATTATGCTATGTTAGCAGTTCGTGATATGGGGACGGGTATTTCTAAAGATAATTTGAGTAAAATATTTGAACCATTCTTTACCACTAAAGAGGTTGGCAAAGGTACTGGATTGGGGCTTTCAACCGTTTATGGGATTGTAAAACAATCAGGCGGTTTTATTTTTGCAGAATCCATAGAGGGTGAGGGTACGCAATTTAGCGTTTATTTGCCTGTACATATTGGGGATGTTGACAAAGAATTGCCCACTTTATCCAAAGTACAAGATAAGTCAGAACTGTGGGGGAGTGGTCGTATCTTGATTGTTGAGGATGAAGATATGGTTCGTGCTGTGGCGGAACGCGCTTTGGTACGGCAAGGATATCAGGTAGAAACGGCTTGTGATGGGGAAGAAGCGCTCGAAATCCTAGCAAAGAGCCGTAAATTTGATCTTATCGTCTCCGATGTCGTGATGCCCAATATGGACGGCCCTACCATGGCAAGAAAAGTTCGTGAAACTTATGGGGATATTAGAATTTTATTCATGTCAGGATATGCTGAAGAGCAGTTGCGGCAGTCTATCGATATTGACAATATGTTCTTCTTGCCAAAACCTTTTTCGGTTCAACAAATTTCTCAAGCGGTAAAAAACTCTATGATTTTTGAATAAAAATAAAATTTTGTGATAGCAAAATTAAAAGTAGGAATAATTTTGTTCTTCTCTTGTTCTTAAAGAACAAATGTAGTACATGCTGATTCTATTGATCGTTATGATGATGAATTTTGACGATTTATATGGATTAGAAAAGGAGTGGAATGATGGCAGGACTTAAAATAGTAGAAACAAAAAAACAGGCAAATAATATGGATCGTGAAAAAGCATTAGAAGCAGCGCTTGCGCAAATTGACAGGGCTTTTGGTAAAGGCTCTGCTATGAAATTAGGCAGTAGAGAGGCTATGAATGTAGAAGCCATATCTACGGGATCAATTGGTCTGGATATTGCACTTGGAATAGGCGGTTTACCCAAAGGGCGCATTATTGAAATTTATGGACCTGAAAGTTCTGGTAAAACGACATTGGCATTACATGCAATTGCTGAAGTGCAAAAAGCAGGCGGTACAGCCGCATTTGTTGATGCCGAACATGCGCTTGACCCTGTTTATGCGAAGAAAGTGGGTGTAGATATTGATGAATTGGTTATTTCTCAGCCCGATACTGGGGAGCAAGCATTAGAGATCACCGATACATTGGTGCGTTCTAATGCAATTGATGTTTTGGTGGTTGATTCGGTTGCGGCATTGGTACCGCGTGCAGAGATTGAAGGTGAAATGGGCGATACCCATGTTGGTTTGCAGGCCCGTTTAATGAGCCAAGCTTTGCGCAAATTAACAGGTTCTATCAACCGTTCAAAGTGTATGGTGATTTTCATCAATCAAGTGCGAATGAAAATTGGAGTTATGTATGGCAATCCCGAAACAACTTCAGGTGGCAATGCATTAAAATTCTATGCATCGGTACGTTTGGATATTCGCCGTACAGGACAAATTAAAGATAAAGATGAAATTATTGGCAATAGTACCCGTGTTAAAATTGTTAAAAATAAAGTGGCTCCGCCATTCAAACAAGTCGAATTTGATATTATGTATGGCAAAGGCATATCCAAAGTTGGCGAGATGATCGATCTAGGCGTTAAGGCCGGATTGGTTGAAAAATCTGGCGCTTGGTTTAGCTATGATTCGGTGCGTATTGGACAAGGACGTGAAAATTCCAAACAATTTTTGCTCGATTCCCCTGAGCTTTATGAAAAATTGGAGAATGCTATTCGCGGGAAGACCGAAGAAGTGGCCGAAGATATGCTTGCTGGTGAAATAGAGGATAGTAAAAAATAATGCTGTATAATTGCTGATAATATTACATATATAACGGTTGCCTGTATGCCGTTATGGGCTCGCTTTAATCCACCTTAAGGCGAGCCTTTCTCTTTTAGATAGTCTTTATTTGCGCTGGGCTCTGCTTAATCCATGATTATAATCGCAAAATGCACCATATTTACCATTTTACAAGCTTGTAAGCATCGCATTGCTGTCCTAAATAGCCATTATGACATCTACAAATGATATAAGACGTTCCTTTTTGGAATATTTTGGCAAAGACCATGAAAAAGTGCAATCTGCGCCATTGGTCCCTTACAATGATCCAACGCTGATGTTTGTGAATGCTGGCATGGTACCGTTCAAAAATATTTTCACAGGATTAGAAAAATACGATAATCCGCGCGCGACATCAAGTCAAAAATGCGTACGAGCAGGCGGCAAACATAATGATCTTGATAATGTAGGCTATACCGCGCGTCATCATACATTTTTTGAAATGCTCGGAAATTTTTCCTTTGGTGATTATTTCAAAGAAGATGCAATTAAACATTCTTGGGAATTGCTGACTAATATATGGGGGATTGATCCCGATAGATTGACCGTC
>CALDZL010000032.1 GCA_937944295.1 uncultured Sphingorhabdus sp. | reverse complement strand
AATTCGCCTCTTGCCGTTTGTGAAAATGTCGCGTAAAGATGATATCAACAGAAGGCCATCCCGTGCGGGGTGGCCCTTATTTTATGGAGAATGATGGTGTTACCTTTAATGCCCCACGCAACGGCGACTTGGCTCGTTGATAATACTGGACTTGCTTTTGATCAAATCGCAGAGTTTTGCGGATTGCATATCCTTGAGGTGCAAGCGATGGCGGATGATACGGCCAGTACCAAATATACGGGACGCGATCCTGTGCAAGCGGGCGAGCTAACCACGGTTGAAATTGAAAAAGGGCAAAATGATCCTGATTATGTTCTAGTGATTAGCAAAGGACCAGAACAAGTGCGCCGTACCAAAGGCCCGCGCTACACCCCTGTATCCAAACGCCAAGATAAACCCGATGGCATTGCATGGCTTTTGCGCAATCATCCAGAAGTTTCCGATGGTCAGATTTGTAAGCTTATCGGCACAACGCGCAACACCATTAGCGCTATTCGGGATCGCAGCCATTGGAATAGTGCAGAGATACAGCCCAAAGACCCTGTAACGCTCGGTTTATGTCCACAGCGCGAATTGGATGCTGTGGTTGCCAAAGCTGCGAAAAAAGCTGGCGTAGAAGCTGCGCCAACGGTTGATTCGCGATTGGGCCAAGATAAAGATGCGATGATCGAGCAATTGCATGCTGAACGAGCCAAAGAGTTAAGTGATGCCGAAGCGGCTTACAAAGCCGAGGCAGGCGAAGAGGTCAAAGAAGAATTAACTGCGGATAATTTGTTCAAGAAAAACTAAGCAATATCTTAGCATTAGGCTGCTACTAGCTTTATCATGGTAAATTAATTTGCTACCTTACCTAAGGGCATGGTTGCTATTGTATAATAAGTATCGCTAGTTAGGCATTATGAACAAACCGCCTACACAATCGGCTAAACAACCGCCTGTTTATGATATGTCACTGACGGATCATGATTTTGAGTCTCATGTACTCAAAGGGCTTACTTATCCTCTGGGTGAATTTGGCCCAGAATATGGCGAATATTATCCGCTAACGCCCGATATAGGTTGGACGCGCTTGCCTGTGCCAGGTGCATTAAAGCATATCAATATATGGTTGCTCGCGGACCATGATGAGCAAGGCGAAGGTGTTGCCATTGTCGATACTGGGCTTAAAACATCTGAGACAAAAGCAGTATGGAATAAGCTGATTTCTGGGCCGCTCGCTGGCAAAAGAATTACGCGGGTGATTGTAACGCATTTTCATCCCGATCATGTCGGTATGGCGGGATGGCTTTGTTATAAACACAAGGTGCGTTTATGGATGAACCGCACTGAGTGGTTGATGGCGCGGATGCTCACGGCTGATATTCGCGACAAACCACCACAAGAAGCTATTGATCAGATGCGCTATTGCGGATGGGATGAAGATAGGTTGGAGGCTTTTAAAAAGCGCGGCTGGGGCAATTTTGCCCGCGCGGTATCACCAATACCATTGGGGCATGTACGCTTGATGGATGACCAGCTTATCACCATTGGCCAAAGAAAATGGCGCATGATTACGGGCGGTGGGCATACGCCTGAGCATGTTTGCCTCTATGATGAGGATAATGCTGTGCTGATTGCTGGCGATCAAATATTGCCGCGTATCACATCCAATGTTTCCTTTATGACGAGCGAACCAACAGCCAATCCATTGGGGGAATGGCTCGATAGTATTGATAAATTTCGCGGTAAATTGGCCGAGGATACATTGATATTACCTGCGCATGGTGAACCTTTTACAGGAGCTTATTCGCGGCTTGATAGATTGGCAGAGGGTCATAATGAACGACTTGATGATTTGGCAGAGGCGCTTAAAAAAGATGAATTAAGAGCCGTCGATACATTTGAATTATTATTTTCACGGCCAATAGATGATAGTGTTTACGGTCTAGCCACTGGCGAGGCCATGGCGCATCTTATCTATTTGTTAGAAGATGGCAGAGCAATATGTACGCTACGCGATGGCGTTGCTTGGTTCAAAGCTGCGGCTGGTTAAATCCATGTGATGGAATTTTCTTATGAATGATATACAGAAAAATATTGAATCGAATAAGCACCCTATAATGGGGGAATATGATTTCGCGCCTTTATCTGTACCCGACATGTTTTTTGATGCGGTGAAACAGTATGACGATGATAATCTGCTCGATTTTATGGGTAGGAAATATAGCTATAATGATGTTGCGCAAGACGTCCGAAAAATAGCCAAAGCCCTTCAAGAAATGGGTGTAAAAAACGGCGATCGTATCGGTTTATTTTTGCCTAATGTTCCCCATTATGTCGCGGCCTATTATGGCGCTATGGCAATAGGCGCTATCGTTGTGAATTTCTCACCGCTTTACACGGTCGAAGAATTATCGCATCAGGTCGAAGATAGCGGCACGCGTTTTTTATTCACCGTCAATGCATCGGCATTATTGCCCACAGCTTTAGAAGTATTAGAACAATCATCGCTAGAAAGGTTGGTCGTAGGAACGATAGAGCAGGCATTGCCACCCGTTAAATCGATACTCTATCGCTTGTTTAAACGCTCAGAGATGAGTCCAATACCCGTTGCCGATAATATCACCCACTATTTTGATTTATTGCAAAATGATGGCGAATATTATCTCACCGAATTTGATCCTCTGAAAGATATAGCCCTGTTACAATATACGGGCGGCACAACCGGTACGCCCAAAGGAGCTATGCTCAGCCATCAAAATATTACCGCTAATGCGCGGCAGATTAATACGCTAGACCCTTTTGCAAAAATGCATAACCCTGTTGAACCAGCCAAGGACAAAATTTTGGGTGTGCTGCCATTCTTTCACGTATTTGCCAATGCCTGCGTGCTTAATCGTACCATCAATAATGGCGGCTCTATCCATATGCTACCGCGTTTTGATGCCGATCAAGCCTTAGATGCGATTGATAAAGAATCCATTACAGCAATGCCAGGCGTCCCGACTATGTATCAAGCATTGCTCGATAATCCTAAGATTGATAGTATCGATTTTTCATCATTAAGAGCCTGTATTTCGGGTGGGGCACCTCTATCGGGTGATTTGAAGAATAAATTTGAGGCTAAGACAGGATCACGCCTTATAGAAGGCTATGGTCTGACCGAAAGCAGCGGCGTTGTGAGCTGTAATCCCTATGAGGGAGAGGGGCAAGTGGGCAGCATTGGCCTTCCTGTTCCTGGCACAAAAATCCGTCTTGTCGATAAAGAAGATCATGAAAAAGCAGCGCCAAAAGGTGGCCCTGGCGAGCTTACTTTTGCTGGTCCGCAAGTGATGCAAGGTTATTGGAATAGGCCCGATGCCGATGTAGAAGTTTTTATGGGCGAATATTTGCGCACTGGCGATGTTGCAACGGTAGATGATAATGGTTTTATCAAAATCGTGGACCGCATAAAGGATATGATTTCGGTGGGCGGTTTTAAAGTATTTCCAACACAAATTGAGCAAGTCCTATGCCATCATGAAAGCGTCAGAGAAACATTAGTGATCGGCGTTCCTGATGACTATTTAGGCGAGAGGCCCAAAGCTTTTGTTGTGCTAGAAAATGATGCGAACATTGGCGGTGATGAACTGAAAGAATGGCTCAATGGTGAATTAGGCAAGCATGAGCGCTGCGTTGATGTTGTCATCCGTGATGAATTGCCGAAAACCATGATTGGCAAGCTTGACCGTAAAGCATTGCGCATCCAAGAATTGGGTTGAAGCTGGCTTAGAAAAGCATCTATATTAGCGGGTTTTGAGCAAGGATTTTTGTTCCGCATCGACCAATTTAGCCGAAGCAAATGTTGATAATGATGTGTTGGCCTTTCCAGTGCGTCCTAAAGATGAGAGCTGCGCATAAAACCAATATTGCACTGCAAAGCTATCGATGGTGCGGATTGTTTTAATGGCTTTCAAAAAGCCTAGCCATGATGGAATGAGAGCCAGCCCATTTTCATAACTCGTCAATCTGTCGAGACCAGATAATAATCTATTTGGTGCATCGGTCATTACGCACATGGGACGGCCCAACCCAATTATATCGGCGGCACCGCTTTCTATGGCATAGTGCATCGTTGATGCTTGACGAAACCCGCCTGTCACCATCAATGGAATGCTTACATGTTTTTGCATAGCCTGTGCAAAATCGACAAAATAAGCTTCGCGTTCGATTGTAGATTTGGCAATGGTGGATTGCGCCTTATTATCTCTATCGGTTTGCGCTATTTTTTGATCTTCGGCTGATTCTAGGCCTTCGATGCCCAATAATTTAGGTTGTTCATAATTGCCGCCCGATATTTCAATGACATCAACGCTATCTTGTTCCAGCCATTTGGCGACGGTGATACTATCTTCAAATGCAAAGCCGCCGCGCTGAAAATCGGCGCTATTTAATTTTACCGCTATTGGAAATTGTGGACCAACCACTTCGCGCACGGCAGCAATCACCTCTCGCAGGAAACGCGCGCGATTTTCTATACTACCGCCATATGCATCTTGGCGCATATTGGCGCGCGGGCTTAAAAATGAGCTGAGTAAATATCCATGTGCTGCATGGATTTGAACGCCCGTAAAGCCGCATTCTTGACATGTCTTCGCGGCATATGCGAATTTTTGAGTAAGCAGCTTAATTTCAGCAACACTCAACGCCACTGGTTCGCCAAATTGCCCGCCTGGTAATCCCAATTTTATCGCAGAAGGTGCTTTGGGGTTGGGATTGACATTTTTCATGGTCTGGCGACCGCCATGGCTGAGCTGTGCCCAAAAATGATTGCCAGCGCGCGTTGCTGCTTTAGCAAAGGAGGTGAGGGCGGTTTTAAGCGCTTCATCTGCTTCACCATCAATAATGACATTGCCAGGCCGTTCCAGATGATCTCTGTCGATTTGGATATTGCCGCTCAATAACATGCCTGCGCCGCCATCGGACCAGAGACCATATAGCGTATCAAGATAGGAGGTAGGCACACCTGCCATAGTGGCGAGGCCCTCAGTCATAGCGGCTTTGCCAATACGGTTTTTAAGGATCGCACCGCACGGCAGCGTTACAGGCGTATTTAAAACATCGGCTGCTGTGCTCATTCGCTATCTTTCTCTACGTTACCATCTTCGGATTTGTCACTATTTTCGACTATCTCAGGCGTGTCGCTACTTTCATCCAAGCCTTCGACATTAATCATGGCATCGCTAATCGTACCTTCGCTGCTATCCACATCATCCAATACGGTTTCCGTCACTACTGCATCATCCGTGATATTATTATTAATGCTACTTTCTTCTGTATCGCAAGCCGAGAGGCTTAGAACCGCTATCATTATTAAGGCTGGTTTATATTCTTTCATTTTTGATATTCCTTAGAAATTCATATATTATATATTTTTAAGTTTTTCAATAAAACTTATTTTTTGGAGAGTGCGGATAAAAAATCTGGCAGGCATTGCTTTAGCGCAGCATCAAAATCGGCCATGCTTACGTCTAAACCTAAATCGCGAAAACTGGTTACGGGATATTCAGCGATACCGCAGGGTATTATGCCGCTAAAATGACTCAAATCTGGGTCGATATTCACGGCAAACCCATGCGCTGTGACCCATTTTTTGATGCGTACGCCAATTGCGCCAATCTTGGCCTCTTGGCCTTTTTTATTATCGCACCATATGCCAATGCGCCCTTCTGCTCTGCGTGCCTCAACGCCAGAGATTGCTAAGCTATCGATTACCCATCCTTCTAAAGCATGGACATATTGGCGCACGTCTTTGCCTCTTTGGCCAAGGTTAAGCATCACATATCCAACGCGCTGTCCTGGACCGTGATAGGTATAGCGCCCGCCGCGCCCGCTGTCATAGACTGGAAAATTTTGATTTAATAATTCTGCAGGGTCTGCGCTAGTTCCGCCCGTATAGAGCGGCGGATGTTCAATGAGCCAAATATGCTCTTTACGGCCTTGTGCAAATATATCGGCTTGTAGCTTTTCCATACGCTCTACGGCATGAAGGTATGGGATATGCTCTTGTGCAGTCTCCCAGATAATATCATCGCCTATTATGTTACTACTATCCTTCATCGTTTACCATCTATGCTTGATAGAGAAGCGATACAAGATGTTTGTATAATGTGCATGGTGCATATTGTGAAACTCAAGTGATGTGTTTGGATACCCCAAACTTACCTTGATAGAGTCCGTAAAATAAGTATTATGATATAAAGGGGTAGGATGATGACCAAAAATACATTGGATTTAACGGCAGTGTGGAATGACACTATGGCATTGCTCAATGCACATAAGGAAGCAGCGATTGCGATAGCGGGTGTGTTTTTGTTTTTGCCGTCTTGGTTGTTTGCCTATTTTGTAGGGGAACCTGATACGGGTGAGGTTGTAGATACAGATAAAATTATCGATATAATGATAGAGTTTTATTCTGAAAATAGTCTGCCAGTATTGGCCGTTGGTTTGTTGGCATCTTTTGGGACTTTGGCCTATTATGTGATTTTAGCACGCAAAGATTATGATTCTATTGGTGCTGGAATTGCTAAAGCATTACCGATATTCCCAATATTTTTTGTTGTGAGTATCATAACGGGTTTTCTGACGGGTTTAGGTTTGTTAGCGTTCATTGTTGGTGCATTTTATCTGACTGGCCGTTTTTCAGCCGTGGCGGGTGTGGTCGCCGCTGAGCCCGAGCGCGGCATCATTGGCTCTATCAAATATGGCTGGTCGCTCACGGATAATGTGGGTTGGATGGCATTTTTGATCATATTCATAGTCAGTATGGTTGGAGCAGTGATCGGATTTCTTGTGGGAGCGATTGTTGGTCTTATATCCGGCTATTTTGGAGGTCCATTATTATTGACAGCATTTTCATCATTAATAAGCGCTATATTCTCAGTTGTCACAGCAACTTTGATGATCGCAATATACCGCCATCTGAAACCGCAGGTTGATGGCGCTGATGCGAATACCCGTGAAATTCAGGAATAATCACTCCCAAATCGCTTCGGGCGGCAGGCTCATTAAAATAGCATCAATATTGCCGCCCGTTTTCAGACCGAATAATGTCCCGCGATCATAAATAAGATTAAATTCGGCATAGCGCCCGCGCCATTTGAGCTGTGCTAATTTTTCGGCCTCTGAGAAATCTTGATCCATTCTTTTGCGTACAAGCGTTGGATAAGTGTCCAAAAATGTCTGGCCTATATCGCGGGTGAAGTGGAAATGGCGATCAAAAGCAGTGTCATTCTCAATCTCTAAATGGTCATAAAATATTCCGCCAACGCCGCGATGACAATTGCGGTGCGGGATATAAAAATAATCATCGGCCCATTTTTTATATTTCTCATAAACCTCTGGCCCATAGGGCGCACAGGCCGCGCGGTAAGCGGCATGAAATTCCTCTGTGTCCGCTGCATAGGGAATCGGCGGATTAAGGTCTGCTCCGCCGCCAAACCAGCGCTTGGTGGTGGCAAGAAAGCGTGTATTCATATGCACAGCGGGAACATGCGGATTGGCCATATGCGCCACCAATGAAATACCCGTTGCGAAAAAGCGCGGGTCTTGCTCTGCACCGTTAATGCTGGCGGCAAATTCTGGGTTAAATGTTCCGCCCACGGTGGAAACATTTACGCCAACTTTCTCAAAGACTTTGCCTTTCATGACGCCGCGAACGCCGCCGCCTCCATCTGAACCATCCTCTTCAGTGCGCTCCCATTTGATAAATTCAAATGCGGCATTGCTGCCCGCTTCACGCTCTATTGCGGTAAATTCGGCGCAGATAGAATCACGTAATTGCTCAAACCAAGTGCGCGCAGATTGTTGCTGAGTGTCGAGGGTGAGGGACATATTCATAGTTCCATTTAGTGTGGCTTTATCATCTTATCTCATAATGCCATGACCAATAGCAACAGAATTTGAGACCAGCTGATAAATAATTAGCTTTGCGCAAATTGACCCGTTTGGCGCAATGCTTCGCCCAATGCCATGCCAGCGGCAACCGCGACATTGAGCGAGCGAAAGCCGCTTTGCATCGGAATATGGACACGGGCATTGGCGCGACTGTGGACATGCTCAGGCACGCCTGCACTCTCGCTGCCCATTAATAATATGTCATTAGGCTCAAATGTGGCGTGATGGAGCGGAACGGACCCTTTGCTGGTTATTAAAATGATGCGCTTTCCATTTTGCGTGGCATGGTTCTCAAAACTATCCCAATCTAAATGGCGCGTGATGGATGCAGAGGCAGCATAATCCATACCAGCGCGTTTTAATCCGCGTTCACCAAATGCAAAACCGCAGGGTTCAATTATATCGCATGGGACTCCAAGACAGGCGGTAAGGCGCAATATTGTGCCGACATTTCCTGCTATATCGGGTTGAAAAAGTGCTAGATTCATGGGGCTTCTATAGCAGCTAAACATTTCTTGTCATCATATTGAAAAAACACTGTTGGCAAATAGGTATAAACAGGGCTATTAGGCGCTTGAATCGGCTATGGAATGGGTGCGTATATTTCACATCTTTTTATAAAGTCGTGCGACTATCATTGCATTATATTTCACCAATTGATGCGGGTTAATAAGGCAGAAAAGGCAGGATAATGGCTGAGCCAGAAACGACAGAAACAAATGAAGGCGGTGAAATCCGTCGCCGTGATTTTATCAACATAGCGGCCGTAAGCTTTGCAGGCGTTGGCGCTGGAGTGGTCGCATTGCCGCTCCTTAGCCAAATGTCACCAAGTGCCGATGTATTGGCCTTGGCATCTGTTGAGGTTGATGTGTCTTCTATCGAAGTTGGCCAAGCGATTAAGACTACATGGCGAAAACAGCCTGTTTTTATTCGCAATTTAACGTCTGCTGAAATTGCCGAATCAAAAGCTGTAAATATTGGTGAATTGCGTGATCCTGCTACATTTGAAGATCGCACATTACCAGGCAAAGAAAATTGGCTCATAATGCTAGGTGTTTGTACCCATCTTGGCTGCATTCCATTGGGCGCTGCACAAGGCGAGATTAAAGGTGAATTTGATGGTTATTTTTGCCCTTGTCATGGATCGCATTATGATGCTGCTGGCCGTATCAGAAAAGGTCCAGCCCCCACCAATTTAGAAGTACCGGAATTTTCATTCGTTTCCGATACTGTCGTGAAAATAGGGTAAGGAGTTTAGAAAATGAGTTTTCCTTGGGCTAAACAATATACACCTGAAAATGACTTTATGAAGTGGATGGACTCTCGTCTTCCATTACCACGTATGGTCTATAATGCCGTTGGTGCGGGTTATCCTGTTCCGCGTAATTTAAATTATTTCTGGAATTTCGGCGCTTTGGCTGGTCTAGCTCTGGTCATTCAAATTTTAACGGGCGTTATTTTGGCGATGCATTATGCGGCCAATGTAGGTGTTGCTTTTGACAGCGTCGAACATATTATGCGCAATGTAAATAGTGGCTGGTTATTGCGCTATGCGCATATGAATGGCGCTAGCTTCTTCTTTATCGTCGTTTATATTCATATATTCAGGGGCTTATTCTACAGCTCTTATAAAGCGCCGCGTGAGATGGTATGGCTCTTGGGGCTTGTTATATTCCTTTTGATGATGGCAACGGCCTTTATGGGCTATGTGCTGCCTTGGGGACAAATGAGCTTTTGGGGTGCAAAAGTGATTACGGGTCTATTCTCAGCCATTCCGTTGGTAGGTCCAGCCTTACAAGAATGGTTATTGGGCGGTTTTTCCCCCGATAATGCGACGCTTAATCGGTTTTTCTCACTCCATTTTGTATTACCCTTTGTGATCGCTGGTGTGATTATCTTGCATATTTGGGCTTTGCATATTCCAGGGTCCTCTAATCCCACTGGTATAGAGATTAAGGGCGAGCAAGACACAATCCCATTTCATCCTTATTATACAGCGAAAGATGGTTTTGGACTAGGTATCTTTCTTATATTCTTCTGTATCTTGACATTCTTTATGCCGAACTTCTTAGGTCATCCTGATAATTATATCCCAGCAAATGAATTATCGACGCCAGCGCATATTGTGCCCGAATGGTATTTTTGGCCTTTCTATGCAATTTTGCGAGCTTTCACCTTTGATTTCCTTTTCATTCCAGCGAAATTATTGGGCGTGATTGCTATGTTCGGATCAATCTTATTGCTCTTCTTCTTGCCATGGCTTGATAAATCACCAGTGCGCTCAGGTCACTATCGACCAGTGTTCCGTAAATTTTTCTGGTTCGGTCTTATTCCATGCATTATTCTGCTTGGATATTTGGGCGGAGCTCCTGCAGAAGAGCCTTATGTGATGCTCTCACAATTGGCATCAGCCTATTATTTTGCGCATTTCTTAATCATATTACCTCTCATATCAATGTTTGAGAAACCGATACCATTGCCTAATTCGATTACGGAATCAGTGACGGGTAAACCTCTGGAATCGGCGGCATAAAGGAATATAAAATGATACGTTTATTTGGAATCCTTGCTGGTTTAGGTTTTGTAGTAATATTGCTTTATTCTTTCACTTTTGGCGCGATTAATTTTATTAAAGAGCCGCCTGTGAAGGCTGTGGAATATCAATTTCACAAGCATCCAGAGAAACCGGGTTTTGCGCATGAAGGCGTCTTTGGTAAATTTGACCGTGGTCAATTACAGCGCGGTTTAAAAGTTTATAAAGAAGTGTGCGCGGCATGTCACTCGATGAATTTAGTTGCATTTCGTAACTTTGAAGATTTAGGATATAGTGAAGGGCAAGTGAAGACGATTGCCAAAAATTGGGCCACGGAAACACCGTCGATCAACCCTGAAACGGGTGAAGTGTCGAGCCGCCCATCACTGTCCAGCGACCAAATTCCCTCACCTTATTTGAACGATGTACAGGCACGGGCCGCAAATAATAATGCGTTGCCACCCGATCTATCGCTTATGACCAAAGCGCGTCATGATGGAACGAATTATGTCTATTCATTGCTAACTGGCTATACCGACCCTCCGAGCGATCTACCCGAAGAAAATCGTCCAGGAACGGGCCTTTATTACAATGCTTATTTTGCCAATTTGAACATTGCTATGGCACCACCGCTTAACAGCGAGGGGCAGGTGACTTATGATGATGGTACCAAAGCGAGCATTGATCAGATGGCCAAAGATGTATCCGCATTCCTTGCTTGGACAGCAGAGCCAAAAATGGAAGCGCGTAAAAGCATTGGCCTTGGTGTGATTGGCTTCTTGATTGTTTTTACCTTCTTGGCTTATCTTTCATACCAAAATATTTGGGCTGATCTAAAAGCACAAAAACGCAAAGATTAAGCTATAATAGCTATAACGCATTGAAGAGCTGCCATTGGTGGCTCTTTTTTGTTTTGCGAGGCAGATATAGATTTCACGCAAAACATTACAGTAGATTTGATTTTCTATGATTGACTAGTGCGTATCATGATGGCAATAGCATCGCTCAAGCGGGTATAGCATAGTGGTAATGCTCTAGCCTTCCAAGCTAGCTAGAGGGGTTCGATTCCCCTTACCCGCTCCAATGTTTCTACAATATAGCGCTGCCTGTATCATAGTCCTATGTTATTATGGCCTATGTCACCATTACGCGCTGATCCATACCCATAGAGACGAGCAATGGATGAGCATCTTGGCGTAGTAGAAAGTCAGATTTATTGTGTATACCCTGCCAAGACGATAGAATTAACGATTGTGCTACCGCTCCGCCGAGCGTTGTACCTGGCCCAGTGATAATAAAATAATCAGGGGCAAATTCGCGCGCAGCTATGGTAATGGCGTGGGTGAAATCATAGCTCTGCGTGACTTGCGCGCCCAATGTATATTCATAAAGTGCATCTATCTCACAAGCTTTGGGCCACCAAATAGAACCGCGCCCATCAATAAGCGGCAATTGCGGTTGTTTGAATATTTGCGGTTTTAGAATTGCTTTTCCCTGTTGAACGACTGGGTCTTGTAACTTGGTATGAAAGGCGGCATGATTGTGAAGCCGCATTGGGAATTTTCCCAGAGCTGGCTCTACGCTCTTTTCAAAAGTTTCTAAACCTGCCTC
>CALDZL010000031.1 GCA_937944295.1 uncultured Sphingorhabdus sp. | reverse complement strand
CAATGTGAAGCATGGCCACCCACAAAATGCTAGCCCCAATGCAATATTTGATTGATAGATTATCCTATAGATGAGAAATATAATTTCAAATCGTCCAGAAAACTTTGCAATATGACCAAAAGTTACTCGCGCACTGGACTCTCATGACAATCATCGGCAAAGACATTTCATGCTAACTCATATCAAGGTGCGCGGTGCGCGCGAACATAATCTAAAAGGCGTGGACATTGACCTGCCGCGCGATACATTAATCGTTATCACTGGGCTATCTGGCAGCGGAAAATCATCGCTCGCCTTTGATACCATCTATGCCGAGGGACAGCGCCGCTATGTCGAATCGCTCTCGGCTTACGCACGCCAATTTTTGGAAATGATGCAAAAGCCCGATGTCGAACATATTGATGGGCTATCGCCTGCTATTTCCATTGAGCAAAAAACGACATCGCGCAACCCACGCTCCACCGTTGCCACCGTCACCGAGATTTATGATTATATGCGCCTGTTATGGGCGCGCGTCGGCGTGCCTTATTCTCCCGCTACTGGCAAGCCTATTACCGCACAAACTATTAGCATGATGGTCGATCGCGTGATGCAGTTACCTGAGGGAACGCGCGCTTATTTGCTTGCCCCTGTGGTGCGCGGCCGCAAAGGCGAATATCGCAAAGAATTACTCGAGTGGCAAAAAGCTGGTTTCACGCGGGTGCGCGTTGATGGCGAATTTTACGACATAGAAGATGCGCCCAAACTCGATAAAAAATATAAGCATGATATTGAAGTGGTGGTCGACCGTATTGCGGTAAAAGCCGATATAGAAACACGGCTCGCCGATAGTTTTGAAACCGCGCTCAAACTTACCGAGGGACTGGCCTATATCGATCTTGCCGATGGCACAGTTGCTGAAGCTATGGGTGATAAGGGCGAAAGCACATCAAGCGATGGCGGCGCTATGAAAGGCGCAGGCGTTCCCGACAATCGCATCATCTTCTCAGAGAAATTTGCCTGTCCTGTTTCTGGTTTCACCATCGAAGAAATCGCACCGCGCCTCTTTTCTTTCAACGCCCCACAAGGTGCCTGCCCCACCTGTGACGGCTTAGGTGAAAAGCTCGAATTTGACCGCGATCTGGTGGTCCCCAATCATAATCTATCGCTCAAAGAAGGAGCAATCTTCCCATGGGCCAAATCCAATCCGCCCAGTCCATATTATATGCAGGTCTTGGGGTCATTGGCAAAGGCCTATGATTTTAGCCTCACGACAAAGTGGCGCGACTTGGACGCCGATCAACAGGAAATCATCCTAACAGGCACGGGCGGCATGCCCGTTGAATTAACCTTTAAAGATGGCCGCAAAAATTATACCGTCACTAAGGCATTCGAAGGTGTGCTTGGAAACCTTCAACGCCGCCTTCTACAAACCGAGAGCAATTGGATGCGCGATGAGCTGTCCAAATATCAAGCCGCCCATCCGTGCGAGACCTGCGGCGGCAAACGCCTCAAACCCGAAGCACTCAGCGTTAAACTTGCAGACACCGACATTTCAAGCGTCACTCAATTATCCGTACTTGATGCTGTCACATGGTTCGACGCGCTGCCCGCAACGCTCAATGAGCAGCAATTACAAATCGCCACTCCCATCCTTAAAGAAATTGTCGAGCGTATTGGTTTCCTCAACAATGTCGGGCTGGACTATCTCAACCTCAACCGTACATCGGGCACATTATCGGGCGGCGAGAGCCAACGCATCCGCCTCGCCAGCCAGATCGGCAGCGGCTTATCGGGTGTGCTCTATGTGCTGGACGAACCCAGCATCGGCCTGCATCAACGCGACAATGATCGCTTGCTTGCCACGCTCAAACGGCTACGTGATTTGGGCAATACAGTGATTGTGGTCGAGCATGACGAAGATGCGATAAAGACCGCCGATTATATTGTCGACCTTGGTCCTGGTGCTGGTGTGCATGGCGGCGAAGTGGTGGCACAAGGCACACTCAAGCAAATCCTCAAAGCCAAAAAATCGCTCACCGCCGATTATCTGACGGGCAAGCGCGAGATTGTCATTCCCAAAAAACGCCGCAAGGGCAATGGCAAAAAGCTCACCGTCAAAGGCGCATCAGCCAATAACCTCAAAAGCGTGACGGGCAGCATTCCGCTGGGTACTTTTGCCTGCATTACGGGCGTATCGGGCAGCGGTAAATCAAGCTTCACCGTCGATACGCTCTATGCCGCCGCCGCGCGCGAGCTGAACGGTGCGCGCATCACTACGGGTAAGCATGATAAAATCAGCGGACTTGAGCATCTCGACAAAGTGATTGAGATTGACCAATCGCCCATTGGCCGCACCCCGCGTTCCAACCCCGCCACCTATACGGGCGCCTTCACCAATATTCGGGATTGGTTTGCAGGCCTGCCCGAATCCCAAGCGCGCGGTTATAAGCCAGGCCGCTTTAGCTTTAACGTGAAAGGTGGCCGCTGCGAGGCGTGCAAAGGCGACGGCGTTATCAAAATTGAGATGCATTTTCTGCCCGATGTTTATGTCACCTGCGAACAGTGCAAGGGCAAGCGTTATAACCGCGAGACATTAGAGGTGAAATGGAAGGGTCATTCGATCGCCGATATTCTCGACATGACGATTGAGGATGCGGTTGAATTTTACAAAGCCGTGCCTTCCATTCGCGCCAAGATGGAAATGCTCTATGAGGTTGGGCTTGGCTATATCAAGGTTGGTCAACAAGCCACCACCCTATCAGGCGGCGAGGCACAGCGGGTCAAACTGGCCAAGGAACTTTCCAAACGCTCCACAGGGCAAACGCTCTATATCCTCGATGAACCCACCACGGGGCTGCATTTCGAGGATGTGCGCAAATTACTCGAGGTGCTGCACCGCTTGGTCGAACAAGGCAATAGTGTGGTGGTGATTGAACATAATTTGGATGTCATCAAAACCGCCGATCATATCCTTGATTTAGGACCGCTCGGCGGGGTTAATGGCGGCGAAATTATCGCGACGGGAACGCCCGAGCAAGTCGCCAAAACCAAGGGCAGCTATACAGGTGAATATTTGAAAAATATGTTATCCTGAAACAAGTTCAGGATGACGATGGGGTCTAATTCGTCATGCTGAATTTAGTTCAGTATAGCCCGCGATAATAAGCCCGCTCATAACCAACACTCGTCATGCTGAATTTAGTTCAGCATCTTAGGCCATAACAGCGCTATATGTGATCCTGAAACAAGTTCAGGATGACGATGGTTGGGTTAGGATGACGGTGGTTGGGTTAGGATGACGATGGTTGGGTTAGGATGACGGGATTTGGTTCAAGATGACGATGAGCATGAGGTTAGGATGACAAACAAAGGGCATCATGCTGAATTTAGTTCAGCATCCTGTAACACAGCAGCGCATAATGGGAACCATTTCTATCACGAGAATCTCCACCAATAGATAAGTTCAATATTTCTTATTATTTTTATTTAAATATTCCGTCCTAAATTGACAATTATTAATAGGCGCCTATCCACCTATTCTACGGCAATAAGATTATCATCACCATTGCGATCAATATATTTAGTATAAGGATCGATACCCACAAATTTTGGTTTTACCTTGGTCACAATACGGATTTTATTTTCCCCTGAGGCGATGGGATAGCGTTTAATGGAAATCACATCTTTACTATCAAACGAACCAAAATCAGGACGTTGCGTAAAAGCGCCAATTTCAATGAAATCTCTTAAATCGGTTTCCTCTTCATTGCCCTCTCCATCCGCATACAATTTACTAGCATCGATGGTAACATCAGTTGCGAAATTACCATTGTCCAATTTGGTTGTTTTGGCTTCACTCGCGCTTAAATCATAGAGTGTAATTTTCTCCATCAAATCGCTAATCAATAGCAATTCATCCTCATTACGCGCCAAGGATTTGAAACCATTGACTAGATCAATTGATTGTGGATAAGGCGCTGCCTTAAAACGATATTTATTAATCAACTCTGCCAACATTGCATTCACACGATCTTCACCAAGGCGGTCTTGCAGCAAATACATGACCATAGACCCTTTGCGATAATGGATATATGGAGCATTCTCATCACGGTATAGAGGTTGTTCTTGCTCTGCCTGCGCACCGCGTGCCCGCAGATAACTGTCCAATTCATATTTTAAGAAGCGGCGGATTTTATCCTCACCATATAATTGTTTCATCACCATTAGAGCAGAATATTGCGCCATAGTCTCCACAAGCACCGTTCCGCCTTGTTGGTTCGCGCCAACAATTTGATGTCCCCAATATTGATGGGCGACTTCATGCGCAGTAATATAAGTCACATAATCAATCGATTCTTCATCTCCATTGTCTGCAATAAAGCCTATAGACTCTGAATAGGGCATGGTTCCTGCAAAGGCTTGTGCAAAACTAGCATAGCCAGGAAATTCGATAATACGCGCATAGTCAAATTGATAAGGCCCGAAGTTCTTTTTGTAATATTCTAACGAGGCCTCGGTCGCCTTAATCATACGCTCTACATTATAATCATGCTTGCTATGATAATAGACGCTGATGTCCACTCCATCGCTTTTCTTAGCTTGGATCGCATAGTCAGCAGACTGGATAGAGAAAAATGCTAAGATAGGATTGGTAGAAACAAAGCGCGCAGTGCGGCGACCATTTACAACATCATCACTAATTTTCTTACCAGGAGCTATCGCAACTTGATCTGCAACCGTGGTAATTATAATATCGCTCTTAACCCAATCGGCCCCTGTAAGATAATTACGTCTTCGCCCAGTCTCATCTTTTAATTTCGCTGTGCGCAGCTCTGCTGGCAAATCATAATCTTTGCGCGTTGAGCGGTCTGTTAATAATCCATTGCGGTTCATCCCAATGGTGGGAGCAAACTCATTATTACTCAAAAATGTCCCATTTTTAACCAAACGGGCATCATTTCCATTGGCTCTAAACCCTTGTTGATGCCTAACGGTTTGAAAGCTCATTTTCATAGTTTCATTAACGGCCAGTGGCTTATCAAAACGATAGATATAATATCCCATCTCTTCATCGGCCATTGCCAATTTAGCATTAGGGACGGTCGCTTTCACATCTTTCATATTGCGATCAAAAAACCTTATATGCAATGTCTTGAGCGGTGAATCATTATCGTTAATCAATATATATTCGCCCTTAAATACCGCACGTTTTTCATTAGGGTATAAATCTGCTTTGATTTTTACATCGGTTAATGTTGGACGGTCGAGTTTCTCGTATTGAAGATATTTCTTTTCATAATTGGCCAGAAATTCTTCATTCTCATCATTGGTTCTAAATTCATTAATATTATTCATATTATCAAAAATATGCATGCCTGAACCAACCGCAAAAAGGGCCGCTGTAGCAAATATCGAACCTGCAGGACTCATCATTCGTACTGGTAATTGACGCAGTCTTGGTTTCAAGCTTGTTTCTGTCCCTCTACGCCATAGAAGATGCGCTAACACTGCCATCATCAGCGCAAAAGCCGCCCAATAAAATTGCAGCCACCAATAGCCAGCTCTTGTTAAATTATCACCATTCATATCAGAAAATTGTGGATCCTGACCAATCGAACCATAGAGATACATTGGATGTTCAAATCCAATAATAGCGAATGTAATGGTCGCAACTAAATAAAGTATCATAACTCCCCAACCAATATATTTATTGGGGCTAAGCGCCTGAACAAAAACGGCCAATATTGCCAATAAAATAATATTCCAGCTAAGAGGTAGTATGTAAAATTGAAGATATTGACCTATATCTATTCCATAAGGGCCACGAATTAATTGCATAAGGATTGCAGAAATTGCAGATATAATTAAACTGGCTAATAAAACTATCCCAACACCCAATGATTTAGGGAGCATATAGGCCCAGTTTGGCAACGGCGTTGCATCAATAATTTCATGCATTTTGCGATCACGGTCACGCCATACCAGCTCACCTGAATAATATATCGCAATAATAAGAGGAATTATTAAAAAAGAACCAATAAGATTGTTCACAAGCGCAAATGTTAGCGGTCTCGCTGGTGTGCCATAGATCTCGTTCGCAAATATTAGAGAAGCTCCTGTATTAAACAAACCAATGATCATCAGTATAAAAAATGCTGGACTGCGAAATATTTGGCGCATCTCTAAAGCTATTTGAGCCATCATCTGTGAAACAGCAGCACCCTTAATATTAGTGGGGGGTAAGACAGCGACTATTTGAGGTTCAACCAGAGATAATTTTTGGGCTTTTCTCGCTTGTTTTTTAAGCTGACGCGCAGAGACCCCTTTTTCGGCAAAACTAAATTTGAAATATGCTAATATCAAAGCCAATATGGCAATAGCTATCCAAATTAGACGATTGGCGAGTAAAGCTCCTTCTAATGGCGGGAGTAAGCTATTTCTCTCTGTAACTGTCCAATATTCTGTTACAGAGTTGATAGCCCCCAAACCAAAAGGCTCTACATATGCACTCAAATATTGCAATTCAGCTCTAATATTTAATGCTGACAAAACCGTAAGATATAGCACCAAAAATAGCACAACAGCAATATAACTATACATCATTGAGCGAGTCATAGTGGCCACAGCGAAAAATATTGCAGAGGTCAGAAATATCCCAGGTAAAGCCATAATAAAATAAGCAAAGGCATAATGGGATAATTTATTAACGCCTACAATCTCAGGATCAATCCAAGGCATGATTGAACCAAGAAAAATAGCAAAAGGAACCACTAAAAAGGCCAATGCAGCAACGGCAAATGCACCAATAAAACGCCCTATCAAATAGTCGAACTTTTTAACACGTGTCGATAATACCATTGGGCCAAAGCCGCTCTCGCCATCTCTTATGACCACATTTGCAACAAAAGCAGTTGTTACAAACATAAAGAAGATTGTCATGATCAGTGATATTGTAATGATCGAATCTGGGCTATTAATATTTAGATTATTAGTTCCACCAATAGAAATATCATCGGCTGCCACGGCACCAAATGTCAATAAGAAGAATATAACAGATACAATCCAAAATACTGGATTTTTTAGCTGATAACTAAATTCAAATGCAGCAATCTTACCAAACATATATAATTCCTTATGCTGCTTGATTGCTGAGTTGGCGGCTTTTGGCTAAAGTTGTGAAATATACATCTTCCAAACCACCATTGACTATTTTAAAGCCATCGCCAGGGTCATTATCTGACATGATATTGATAATCATTGATCCTGCGAACAATCGTGAGGTGATAACATTATAACGCTCTTTATGTTCCTCTAGCGCATCACGTGAAATAGTCTTTGCCCAAATTTGTCCATGTGATTTTTCAATCAAATCAAGCGGTGCACCTTGTAATTGAATCTCACCACCAGCCAATACCGCCATTTTAGGACAGAGGTCTGAAACATCATCAACGATATGCGTTGATAATATCACCACTACATTTTCACCAATCTCAGCCAGCAAGTTTAAAAAACGATTGCGCTCTTCGGGGTCAAGCCCAGCCGTTGGTTCATCAACAATAATAAGCTCTGGATTGCCAATCAGGGCTTGTGCGATACCAAAACGCTGGCGCATACCGCCAGAAAAGCCTGCAATCGCCTTTTTTCTTACATCCCATAAATTGGTTTGATGAAGCAGAGTCTCAACCGTGACTTTTCGGTCTGATTTACTAGCCATACCTTTTAATATAGCCATATGGTCCAGCATATCATAGGCAGAAACGCGTGGGTACACTCCAAAGTCCTGGGGTAAATATCCTAATGTCTCGCGTAATTTTTCAGGTTGCGCTATAATATCCAAATCACCGAATTGGATCGACCCTTGTGATGGCGATTGTAGCGTTGCAATGGTGCGCATCAATGTCGACTTTCCCGCACCATTGGGGCCAAGCAAACCAAACATACCTTTGGGTATTGATAATGTCACATTCTTTAATGCCTGCGTCCCATTTGGATAAATGTGGCTGACATCTTGTAATTTTAACATAATCTTTCCCCTCAAAATTTATAACCATTCTTATACACTCTATGTTTAGAAATTTAAGCCAATATGTTTTCGACAAATACAGAATATTTAGTTATTTCTATGACAAAGCGATGATATATAGAGATAAACAACAGTAAGTCTGCTATCCAGGGCATATTATTCTATTACTAATTATTAGGGTCAAAACTTAAACACATCTATATGATATTTATGACATATCAACGATCATCGAATATATCTATAAACTCTAATAATTTCTTTGTTACCCTTTCTATGATTGTCCTGCGCTCCAATATCTTTGGTTTATTGATTAAGGCTGATACAACCTCTTCTCGCAACGGTGATTTTTGGCTAAAATGATATGTTGCAATCATATGTTCAACGCCTTCGCGCTTCAAACCTTCTGCATCGCAGAGCGCTAACAAACTTTTTTCTCTCTCGACTTCCCAAAAATTGTCAAACTCATTTTCTACTTGCGTACCAGAATTGACCTTGGGTAGATAATCAGAAATAAATTTCTCAATCAATTCTTTTTTACTACGAAGCTGCACCTCTGAACCCAACATGTTCAATATAGCTTTCTCACGGGATTTTGCTAATTTGCGTTCATCATCATTATCGGACTGTTCCATATCCTTCATTTGCACCAATAGTGATAATATATAGGCGACATTAATCTCATCACGACGAATTAATTCTAATTCAAAATCAACTTCTTTAATGATAGATGCAGTCTCTTCACCTTCTTTCACGGATCGAACTTGCTCATGTAGATCTAAATATTTACTTTTATAATCAGCAAATTCTTGCTCACCAATATCCAAATTATTCCATGTAAATTGTGAAAAGCTTTTCAGCACATTCATAATGCGTATCAAGCTGCGAAACGCTTTTACAAACTTTAACTGCCCTTCTTCATCGGATAAACCATCGACACTATCAACCGTTGGCGCGACTTCTTGTAATAAGATCACGCCTTTGTTAAACTCTGCAATATAGGTTTCATAAGGCTCAATTAATATTGTCTCACTGGCCTCTTTATTAGAAAATAGCGCAATAGCTTCATCAGTATTATCTTTTAAATTGCGAAAACAAACAATATTCCCTTGGCTCTTTAAATCATTCAAAATACGGTTGGTGCGCGAATATGCTTGGATTAAACCATGATAGCACAAATTTTTATCAACATAGAATGTATTGATTTTTTTCGCATCAAAACCCGTTAAAAACATATTAACGACCAATAAAATATCAATGCGGTCTTTGTCATCCGCTCCCATTTTATCGCGCGCTTTTATGCGCCGACCAATATCCTTATAATAATTATAAAAACCATCTTGGGTCTTTGTGCTAAAGGCGGTACCGAAATTCTTGTTATAATCTGCAATAAATTCATCTAATTTATCACGACTATGTTTATTATCTTGCGTTTCCCCAGCTAAATTAAAATTAGGCTCCTCAATAATTCCATCGGCATCTTTATCCTCTTCATTAGTGCCATAGGAAAATATAGTCGTCACTTGCAAATCATGTTTGCCCGCTAATCTAGCGGCTTTAAACTGTTCATAATATTGAATAAGAACATCAACGCTGCTCACCGCCATAATTGCAGTAAAACCTCTATCATGTGTTTTTCGTCCATGATGAGCCGCTATCCAATCCACGATTCTAGACGTGCGGTCTTCATTTTTAAAAAATTCTTTAGTATTTATTCCTACAACTTTTTCATCAATCACGCCACCATCTTTGCTTGTCAATTTCCCCCAATATTCAATGCAAAATTTCAACACATTTTTATCGCGAATTGCATCACTAATAACATATTGATGTAATTGATTACCAAATAAATCCTTTGTCGTGCGCTT
>CALDZL010000030.1 GCA_937944295.1 uncultured Sphingorhabdus sp. | reverse complement strand
AACTACATTTATTTTCTATATGGATGATAGCGGTAGCTCTCTCTCCATGATTATTCTCAACTGTATAAGATAATTTTCCAGTGTAAGCAGTTTGTACAATTATCTTTTGCTCTTTTATTATAGCACCCATTCCACCCTGCGCCTCTACATAACTAGGCTGGTGATAATGGGATAGATAGCCTGTCTCTGTTATTGGTAATGGCGCAGCCTTTGGAGAAACAGATTTAATCTCCAGCCAAGCGATCATATCATATTCTAATGGCTTATAGGTTACTTCTATCTCTATATCTTGCCATTTAAGCTTATGGATTTGCGTTGTCTTATCCATATCAATGCGCCCAAAAGACATGAACTTGCTCATGGCCTGTCTCTATGGTTATGACATCACCCATTGCCATGTCACGCGCCATAGCGTCATAATCGATATAATAGGCAAGGGTTTCGGGAATAGATGTTCCGCTTTGCTCGGTCATCTCACGGGCAAAATCGGATAGGCTTTCATATGCCCCTGCATAATGATCTTCTATGGCTTTTTGAGCATCATCTAAATTATTATAATAAGATAATAGCTCCCCGCCCAATGTCCCATGTTCTGATATAAAAGCCGCTATCTTAGAAACTTCACCAAAACCCTCATATTCAAATAGAGAATATCCTTCAAAGCCTTCATAGTCATGGATTGCCCACTCTTCGGCATCTTCTATGGGTGATGCTATCAGCATCGCGCTCACTTCATTCCATATATCATTTCTTCCTCCATTGGGTTTGAGTTTCAAACGAGAGCTTCTGCTCTGCTCATGAAACTCTGCCCTTCGGCGAGAATGGGTGTGCAAACGGCAGTGTAAAAATCGTGTCTCGGGTGGTGCGGGCGCAGGGCATACTGAGTAACAGGATGGCCGAGCCACGGGAGAGCGTCTATTTTTATCGAAGTGCGCTCAGGGCAAAGCCCTAAGCCTTTAAGTAACTTGCATCAGGGATCAAAGCCGCATGGCCGAAACAATGGTTCGGTTTACGAGAGCCCGTATAGATAACCGTTAAGTTGGGTTTTCTCTAGGTGTAAAGCAGCTGAAATTAGACAGAGAGGCGTTTCCTATGCGCTTCTATGGCTTTTACAACCTCGGACGGGAATGACATATGCGCACTTTCACTGGCCCATAGATCATCAAACCTTTGGACCGTTTCTTTTGCTGTTGAGACAATAAGATGCGATGGTAGTTTTGCCTTATCTGCAATTTTTATCAACTCTTCATAGTTGAAAGATTCCCATTCACCAGAGCTATTAAACTTAAGTGCCGCATCTTTCTCGCCTGGAATATAAGCAATCGTAGAAAGCAAATCATAGGCTGGAGATAAAATAGGCTGCTGCCCATCAGGATAGATTAGCGACCAGTTTTTAAGATGCATATCACCGTTGCCGATAAGTACTGAATAGGTCAGTCGGCGAACAAATTCGACTACGCTTTGTTCGTCTGCCTCAATAGCCAAAACAGACAGAATATTTCTGTAGCTTGCCTTCTCATATTTAGCATCGGCATAAACACCATAAACTTGGGCAAAATCCTCAATATGGACTGCACCTTCGTCACTGCGATCAAAACGGCGTATGGCAAAAGCAGACTCTCCGTAACGCGTGATGCCATCAGGCAATCCAACTAGTTTATCGAGTGGGACGAGATCAATATCTGGCACATCAATCCCAATCTTCGCTGCAAAGGTCATCGCAGCAAATTCTGCTTCTGGGACATCCACGTGCTGAGCGGAAGGTAATTTCACAATCCAATTACCGCCAGTGCCGGTTACTGGAATAGTAAGGCCACTATGCTTTCCTTTATTTTTGATTGCGGAAAATTTGAGTTGAACGCCTGCTAGAGAAAATCGCATAGCACCGCTAACTTGCCGTACAGCATTTTCATTGTCTGGTTCTTCTGGTGCCAAATCTTCTGCATCAACTGGGGTAGCTCTCACAGCGCCAGGAAGATCATTGCCTAGCTGTGTGAGCAATGGATATTCTCGAACGGACTTCACACCGTTTTGGCGCGCCAAATATTCTCGCAAAGTGCCCTCTGGTAGGAGGTTAGAAAAGAATGGCTCAATTTTGGTTTGATAACTTCGAGGCTCGTTAATAATAGCACCTGATATATCTTTATATCTGAGAGATAATGTCGGTCTGTTCTGGTCTTCTACAAAGGCTTCGTTGAATGTGAAGATATTGCGATCGGCATCGAGGCGCGCCATTGTTCCTACAAGATAATCATTCAAATATATATTGAGTGCTGCTGCATCGATCATAGCTCATCCTCCTCAAGTCTATGAGCTGGTAATTGACGCTGTATTTCGATCTGCGGATTATGAACTTGAAGATTGCGAAAATGATTGAGCGATTTTGTAGCCACTTGAATCTGCTTCCCCACTTTATTGAACTCAGAGTTTTGCAGCACTTTGCCTATTGCTTGCATATGTTCTTGTAATTGCGTGATCGGTTTTAAGGCATCTTGAAGCGTTTTGATCTGCGCTGCATCATATCGGATTTTAGGCACATTTTTCAGTGCTTGTTGGAGGCCTTCTATTTGCGTCAAATTAGGGTAATTCACCTTAAGATGTTCGGCAAATTGCGCATTTTGTCGTATTATATCTATTGCACGACTTGTTTCAGGGCTTGGACTATGAAGGCGTACCGTACCGTCTACGGCAGGTATAGCTTTGCGGGGTACAAGTTTGACATCAAGATCAAGCGCGCGAACAATTTCAATCAGACTGGAGAGTTGTAGGTCAACTACACCTTTTTCGATTTTTGAGATATGACTTTGAGGCAAGCCGACACGCTGCCCCAATTCCTTTTGAGTCAGAAGTTTAGCAAGCCTTGCTTGCTTAATATTCGTTGATATGTCTGCTATTCCTGCGCTCATTTATATGCCTTGATATATATTTGTCTATCAATATATGTAATAGCATATCTCAATATGAAGGTAAAATCAAGCAATATATGCTAAGACATATTTTTCTATATGTTTATATGTTGTGACATATTTTCTGATACTGCTGATCATTAAAGAACTCCGTATATGTTAAAGAGGCTGCGCAATATTTGCCGTAGCTAAGTCGTTGTAATTCATCTTCAACCTCTTCTGGTTCAAGCG
>CALDZL010000029.1 GCA_937944295.1 uncultured Sphingorhabdus sp. | reverse complement strand
CGTGAAGGCGATCCAGATATTAAGCACGTATCAACAAGCTATGTTGAGCGCAGCAATCTTACAATGAGAATGTCTATGCGCCGTTTCACACGTCTAACAAACGCATTTAGCAAGAAGCTTGATAATCATATCTATGCGCTTGCAATCTATTTTGTGTTTTATAACTTTACGCGTATTCACAAAACATTGAAAGTTAGCCCCGCTATGGCCGCTGGAATTACTGATACACTATGGTCATTAGAAGACATAATATCGAAAGTTGACGAAATGAACCCAACGCCTACAAAAAGAGGGCCTTATAAAAAGAAAATTTCAAACTAATACACTACCTATCTCTCATCCAAATAGCCACTTAGGACGTAGTTCTGCTATGAGTCAAATTAGAGCCATATTGGAGATAGTTTTTGCACATACTTGTGAACGACTATTGCATAACCTCTATTCTTAATAGTCTGAATTTTCGGCGCATTCGGTACATATTCAATCATCTTTTGCCGTAACCTCCAGATATGTACTTCTACACTATTGGTGCCAGGATCATGCCTGCAATTCCAAAGATGATATAATATATTTGTACGCGAGACAGGCTTTGGCGAATTGGTAATCAAATATTCAAGTAACAGATATTCACGCGGTTTGAGAGGAATATGAATATCATCATATGAAATATTCCGATCCAAATAATCAATATGAAAAGCGCCAATTTTCCTAATATATAGACCTTTATCATATCGTTTATGCAGACCAATGATGCGTGCATATAATTCTATAGGTTGTATATTGGGAGACACAACATCATCCATACCTATTGTCAGAAGTTCACCGCGAATATTGCTGCTGCAATGGCCAATGAATATAGCAGGTATGTGCGGCATGGTATGGCGGATATCTATCATTATCTTCATTATTTTATTACAATGAATCGTTTCATTGCTGATTAATAGTAAGGATGTTTTTTTGTGATTTGCTGCAAATAAACAATTAATTGTAAAACCAAAGCGTGATAAATTTTCTATATTATGGAAATTGCTATGATTGGAAAAGGATATCCAACTGATATGCAATTTTTCCATAGCCATCTCCAATGAAATGAAAATGTAAGGCATTGTATGTATGATTAAAGCATAATTACATTCATTATGGATGTGTGGCCTGTTTGATGATGCCTATCCCTCTGATAAAAACTTCTTGATGTTGCGCGCTGCTTGGCGAATGCGTTGTTCATTCTCGACCAGGGCGAGGCGGACATAACCCTCACCCTCATCACCAAAGCCAACGCCAGGCGCGACCGCGACCCCAGCCTCAGCGATTAAGCGTTTGGAAAATTCCATCGCGCCAATTTCTCTATATTGTTCTGGAATAGGGGCCCATGCAAACATGCTCGCCTCTGGTGATGGAATATCCCATCCTGCGCGCCCAAAACTATCAACCATGACGTCGCGGCGTGCTTTATAAAGTGCGCGATTGTCAGCGATAATATCTTGCGGACCATTGAGGGCTGCTGTTGCCGCTACTTGAATTGGCGTGAAAGCACCATAGTCCAAATAAGACTTAACGCGGGTAAGGGCGCTGACAAGATCTTGATTACCAACAGCAAACCCCATACGCCATCCGGGCATGCTATATGTTTTGGACATAGACGTGAACTCAATCGCAACATCTTTTGCTCCCTCTATTTGCAAGATTGAGGGTGTTGGCTTATCGCTATAATATATCTCAGCATAAGCCAAGTCGCTAATCACCCACAAATCATGATCGCGCGCAAAATCTACTACCTTCTGATAAAAGTCCAAATCGGCGACATAGGCAGTGGGATTCGATGGGTAGCCCATTACTAGCACCGATGGTTTTGGCACAGAATAAGACATGGCATATTCCAAGCGCGTAAAAAAGTCAGGGCCGGGCGCGGCTGGAATAGAGCGGATAGAAGCACCTGCAATGATAAAACCAAATGTGTGGATGGGGTAGCTTGGGTTAGGGGCTAATACGACATCGCCTGGCGCGGTTATGGCTTGGGCCAAATTTGCAAGGCCTTCTTTTGATCCTAATGTTACAATGACTTCGCTATCGGCATCTAAATCAACTTCGAAGCGGCGTTTATAATAGGACGCTTGCGCATTGCGTAGACCTTTTATGCCTTTTGAGGCGCTATAACGGTGTGCATTAGGGTTATTGGCGGTTTCGGATAATTTGTCGATAACATGTTGCGCAGGCGCACCATCAGGATTGCCCATACCCAAATCAATAATATCTTCACCGCGCGCCCGTGCTTCGGCCTTCATGGCGTTGACTTCTGCAAACACATAAGGCGGTAAACGGCGGATACGGTAAAAATCTTGGGATAATCTAGGCATATTTATGTCTGGCAATCTTTTAATATAATAAAATTAGCATTTTAATTGATATAATAATATAAATTTATAGCATTATCTAGCTTCATGATTATTTACGCAGCTAATGTCCATCATTTTCGTGTTTTATGATAGAAATATTGATTTGCCGAAAACTATTAAAGCGCTTATTCTCTCACATAGATGTAAAATAATGCTATTGGTATGTATATACATGATTTAGAGAGTTTGAGCATGACAAATGACAAATCTGGCAAAGATACCTCTTTTGGGGGCGCAGATATTTTTGAGAATATCAATAATTACATGCAGGGCATGGCGAGTTTGCAGGCGCAATTTATTGATCAGCTAGCCGAAAACATGCCTGATACCTCTGATTCTAAAGTATTTTTTCCTGAAAATATGATAGATGCTAATAGGGGTAATAGCGAACAGTCAGAAGGCCTCTGGAAAATATGGTCTGATATGGCTGCAAAAACCAGCCAAGAATGGAATGCTGCATCGCAGCCACGCCGTGACAAAAGATTTAAGCATAACGCTTGGGAAGATAATCCCTATTATGCTTCTTTGCGGCAAAGTTATTTTTTTATGAGCGATCAACTCCAGAAATGGATAGAACAGCAAGACGGCATTGGTCAGCGTGAAAAAGACAAATTAAAATTTCAGTTCGAGCAAATATTTGATGCAATGGCACCTAGCAATTTTGCGCTAACCAATCCTGAAGTCTTTGAAAAAGCAATAGAGACCAAAGGGGCCTCTATCCAAAAAGGCTTTGAAAATGCCGCCCGAGATTTGCGTAAAGGGCAATTGACCCATACCGATCCAGATGCATTTAAACTGGGCGTGAATATCGCAACAACGGCTGGTAAAATAGTGCATGAGACTGATCTATATCAGCTCATTCAATATCATCCACTCACGGAAAAAGTGCTGAAAACGCCTTTGGTAATTTTTCCGCCATGGATAAACCGCTATTATATTTTAGACCTTGATGCAGAAAAAAGTTTTGTGAAATGGGCTTTGGAACAGGGTGTTCCCGTGTTCATGGTATCATGGAAATCAGCCGATAGCAGCATGGCTGAGGTGATATGGGATGATTATGTCAAAGCGGAGATCGATGCCATCGATACGATCAGGGCGGGGCTTGATGTCAATAATGTTCATACCATAGGCTATTGCGTTGCTGGGACGACATTAAACGCTGCTCTTGCACTTTTGCATGCCCGCGGTGAGCAAGATAAAGTGAAAAGTGCAACATTTTTCACCACGCAAGTTGATTTTGAAGATGCGGGCGACCTTAAAGCCTTCACTACTGATGAACATGTGAAGTTATTGGAGGCGCTCTCATCCAATGGCTATCTCGATGGACGCGTAATGGCGATGGCATTTAATATGTTGCGTAGCAAAGATTTAATATGGAATTATGTCGTCAATAATTATCTGCTTGGTAATGATTATCCGGCCTTTGATTTGCTGCATTGGAATGGGGATACGACCAATTTGCCCGCCGCATGGCATAAAAGCTATATCAATGATCTCTATCGCGATAATCTGCTGGTTATACCCAATCATTTGTCGGTGGATGGAACGCCCATTGATTTAAGGCGCATCAAAACACCTGCTTATATCCAAGCGGGAGTCGAGGACCATATTGCACCCGCGAAAAGTGTTTGGAAACTGCGCGACCATCTGTCGGGTCCCCTGCGCTTTATCCTTGCAGGGTCGGGCCATATCGCTGGTGTGGTGAATCACCCTGCTACGGGTAAATATCAATATTGGCGTAATGATAGTGAAGACGTAAAAACATTGGATGATTTTAAAGCAGGTGCAACGGAAACCAAAGGCAGCTGGTGGCCTGATTGGTTGGAATGGCTGCGAGAACAAGATCCAAAAATAGTGCCTGCTACTGGGGCTTTCATACCCGGAAAAGGTATTTTGACAGCAATAGAAGATGCACCTGGCCGTTATGTGCAAATGCGATAAAACTTATTATTATAGTGATATAATATTTAACGTTATTATTAATTATCATTAAATAACAGATATATGGCAACAAAATAAAATTTATTGTGCGCTGCACAAAAAGCTATTGACATTCTCAATACTCCTCTATATATTGCACTGCAGCATAACGATAGAGGTACAGTAATGGCTACCATAAAAAATGATAAGGTAAAGAAGACAAAGCAAACTACGACTGCATCAAAAACTGTTGCTCGCAAGTCTAGTGTAAAAGCAAAAGGCAAGCCTGTAAAAGACAGTGATAAGCTTGTTACCAATATTGTCGACGTTAAAAATGTAGCGGCCAGCAAAAAGGCTGCCCCAAAAAATGGAGTAATGAAAATGACCAAAGCAAGTGATAAAAAAGCAAAAGAAACAGTAGAGACCGCCAATAGTTTTTTTGCCGACATGCGTGAAAAAGCAACGGTTGCTGCGGAAAAAGGCCGTGAGCTTTTTGCCGAAACAGGAAGCTTTACAAAAGAAAACCTTACTGCAGTAACCGAAAGTGGTAAAATTGCTGCCAAGGGTACGCAAGAATTAGCGAAAGAAAATTTGGCTTATGCTAAGGCTAATTTTAGTGAGACACAAAAAGCAGTTAAATCATTGGCTGCTGTCAAAAGCCCAACGGAATTTGTGCAAGTGCAAACCGAAATCGCGCGCAAGGGTTTTGATACGCTTGTTTCACAAGGATCAAAAAATTCTGAAGATATGATCAAATTAGCAAGCGATATTTTCCAACCTTTGTCAAATCGTATGGCGGTAGCGGCTGATTTTTTTAAGAAAGCTGCTTAATTCATTTTCGCTAATTCTATCCATAACCTCTCTCCTCCTATTTCTCTCTTGGGTTATAGTTAGAATATAATAGTGATATATAGCCGTCTCCTCTGGGGGCGGCTTTTTTATGAAATATAATATATCCTCTTGCAGCCATCCCCTATCTTGCCCTATTTCAATCACATGCGAATGAATCAAAAAAGCCTATCACCATTATTTTCTGACATGCCTATTGCTGCGAGCAAAGACAATGGTTGTGATTTGCCGATACGTATGAGCGATGAGGATGATAATCACCCCGATGATCCAGATGTTGGTGTTGTTACACGCACCAAGCCCAAAACAGCTAAGCCTAAGCAATATAAGGTTTTATTGCTTAATGATGATTATACGCCGATGGAATTTGTTGTGCATGTATTGCGTTCATTTTTTCAAATGGATACCGATGAAGCAACACGGGTTATGTTGCATGTGCATCAAAAAGGCTTTGGTGTATGCGGTATATTCACCTATGAGGTTGCGGAAACAAAGGTAACGCAGGTTATGGATTTTGCCCGAAAAAATGACCATCCGCTGCAATGTACGCTCGAAAAGGCTTAATCGCGGTATATCTTTACGCTTCTTTACATATGGTTTGAGCGACCAATTTGAACAGTCGCTTGCTTGAAATAAAAATGCCGCTAAACAGTTTCGATGGATAAGATTCTCGTACGCGGCGGCAAGCCATTAAAAGGTAAAATTCCCATCTCTGGCGCAAAAAATAGCGCGCTGACATTATTGCCTTGTGCGCTGCTCACCGATGAGCCGCTCACATTGCGCAATTTGCCGCGCCTTGCGGATATTGATGGGTTCCAACATTTGCTCAATCAATTTGGCATTTCAACGATGATTGCGGGATCACGGCCCGAGGATTTTGGCCGTGTGATGACATTATCGGCAACGCGGTTAACATCGACCATTGCGCCTTATGAATTGGTGCGTAAAATGCGCGCTTCAATCTTGGTTCTTGGTCCAATGCTGGCGCGCGCTGGTGAAGCAACGGTAAGCCTGCCAGGAGGTTGCGCGATAGGTAATCGTCCGATTGATCTGCATTTAAAAGCTCTTGAAGCCATAGGCGCCGAAATTGAAATGGCAGCAGGTTATGTAAAAGCCATCGCGCCCAAAGGCCGCCTTACGGGCGGTACATATACATTTCCAGTAGTCTCTGTCGGCGCGACCGAAAATGTTGTGATGGCGGCGGTATTGGCCAATGGAACCAGCGAGATTAAGAATGCAGCGCGCGAGCCAGAAATTGTCGATCTGTGCAACCTTCTGGTTGCTATGGGCGCATCTATTGATGGAATTGGGACATCGCATTTGACCATCCAAGGCAAAGACCGCCTGCATGGTGCAACATACCGTGTGATGTCGGACCGTATCGAAGCGGGCAGCTATGCTTGCGCAGCGGCGATGACGGGCGGTGATGTGGAGCTGCTTGGCGCAAAAATGAGCGAAATGGATGCCACCGTTGATGCGTTGCGCGCAGCGGGTGTTATGGTGGAAGAAAGCGCCGATGCTATTCGCGTGAAGGCCAATGGACCTTTGCAAGCTCTGACACTGGAAACCGCGCCTTACCCAGGCTTTGCAACCGATATGCAAGCACAATTTATGGCGATGTTATGTATGGCGGATGGCGCAAGCGTGCTGACCGAAACGATTTTTGAAAACCGCTATATGCATGTGTCTGAACTGGGCCGTATGGGGGCTGATATTGAAACCAAGGGGCGTACTGCTATTTTGCGCGGCGTTGAAAAATTAACGGGTGCGCCCGTGATGGCAACCGATTTGCGCGCATCGATGAGCCTTGTTATTGCAGGATTAGTGGCAGAAGGCGAAACCGAGGTAAGCAGGCTTTACCATTTAGATCGTGGCTATGAACGCTTAGAAGAAAAATTACAGCTTGTAGGTGCGGATATTGAACGGGTTGGCGCGGATTGATTTTTCGCTAAATATCGGGCAACCTCTTCTTAGAGGTGAATTCAATGCCAGTAATTATCAAAATAGTATGCGCTTTATTTTTAAGCGCTCTTAGTTTGAACCTGCCCGCGCATGCACAATATATATTCGATTCTGCAGATTTACCCGACGATTTTGAATGCGCAGAAGATGCTAGCGAAGAAGAATGTGAAAATGATAAATTATATGAGGCTTGGGCTAATAAATATTATCGGGCCCATCAAGCATGGCGCAAAGCACTAATTTTTAATGTGAATTATTATTTTGAAGACCCTGAAATTTATGATGACGGTTTTGAATATACCCTCGATAGTTTTGAAACTCCCAATTTGGTTGATGTGCAATACTATCATTCATTTACTAATGGATGGGCATTTGCGATCGATATGGTATGTCTAAAATATGCGAATGCAAATAATGAAGATGAAAGTTGTGAACCTGTCATTCGTGAAGTTAGTTTTGATCCGAAACAAATAAAAGTAAAAGAATTATCAGATCAAATCTCTATGCCAACTTCTCTAGAAGACACGGCTAAAAATTTAATTCCATTGGTAGTGTGGCGTGAGGCAAATTTAAGATCATGTAGTGGTGCAATAGATTATTTAGTAAACTTCCCGCCGCAAAACAAGCAAGTGATCTGGCATAAGAAATATGAGCGGTGGTTATATGGCAAAACTCCACGTTTACCAGATGAAATTATTATTACGGCTGATGGCGACGGTGTATTGGTAAGGGCGCAGAGTAAGGATGATCCAGAGAGTAAAACTTCGCATGAAGATGGACAATATGTAACATATTATCAGAGTAATGGCGGGCGTGGTTATGATTGGGCGAAGAAAATGTATAAATTGGTTGAGCCTTGTCTAAAGCCCTCAAATGCAGCGCCGCCTTGGCAAAAGGTGTTAGATGCTGAGAAAAAGAAACAAGTCTTAAAACAAGATTAGCTTATACGAGATTTTCTGAAACCAACCAAACTCTGATGGCGCTAGCAAGCCCAGGCGGAGTTGGGCTTTGGATGCGCTGTGCGTCTATTCCCGCGACTAGAGCATTAATTGCTATTTCACGCTTTGCGGCTTCACTTTTGAGCATATCCCAAAAAAGCGGCTCTAGGCTTATAGAGCTTTGATGACCATTGATGGTGATCGAGCGTTTAACTGGTGGATGGTAATCAGATAAATCCATAGCAGCTATATGGCATTGCCGCGCTGCTATGGGAAATAATTATTTCAAATATCGGGGGGGTGCTGTGCCCCTAATCAATACATATGTTGGCCGCCGTTCATAGAAATGGTAGAACCTGTCACAAATGCTGCATCATCAGAGCATAGGAATTTCACGCCCCTAGCAATTTCATGCGCTTGGCCCAAACGGCCGATTGGGATTTTGGCAATGATTTTTTCTAATACTTGCTCGGGCACAGCGGCAACCATTTCCGTATCAATATAACCAGGTGCTAGTGCATTGACGGTGACGCCTTTTTTGGCGCCTTCTTGTGCCAATGCTTTGGTAAAACCATGAATGCCAGATTTAGCTGCGGCATAATTGACTTGCCCATATTGCCCGCCTTGACCATTGATTGACCCAATGTTGACTATGCGTCCCCAGCCTTGTTCGCACATTGCTGGAAAACAAGCTTTTGCCATATTGAAACATCCACCCAGATTAACACGGATGACTTCGTTCCAATCATCAAAGCTCATTTTCTTCATAACATTGTCGCGGGTTATGCCTGCATTATTAATCAAAACGCCGATAGGACCCAAATCTTCTGCGACTTTCGCGCATCCTGCGATACAGGCATCATGGTCACCAACATCCCATTTATAGATTGCTATTCCTGTTTTTTCCGTGAACTCAGCAGCTTTTTTATCATCGCCAGCATAGGTGGCTGCGACAGTGAAACCATTTTCTTGTAAAATTAAAGATATAGCTTCGCCAATACCTCTGGTACCGCCTGTTACAATCGCCGTTTTGCTCACAAATATTCTCCTTTTGAGTATGAAAATATTATGCCTAGCAATACAGATTCTCGCAAGTTACCGCCAACGTAAATAGAGATATAAGTTGGATATTATTGGTTTATATCCAGCCTGCCAATTCACGGTGGATTATTGTCTCTAACATATTCATGCCAATGTCACTCGTGTTAAGGCAAGGTATATAGGTAAATTTTTCACCGCCCGCTTCCATGAAAATCTCTTTGCCTTCGATGCACAATTCTTCGAGCGTTTCAACGCAATCTACCGCAAAACCAGGGGCGAAAATGGCAATTTTACTTTTGCCTTCATAGGCAAGGCGTTTCAACATTGTATCGGTAGCAGGCTCCAACCATTTGGCCTTACCGAAGCGTGATTGAAAAGAGATGGTCAATTCGCGACCCATAGCTTCCGATAATAAGCGCGCTGTTTTCTGACAATGGCAATGATAAGGGTCACCCTTGTGAAGCGTGCTTTCTGGCATACCATGAAAGCTGATCATTATGGCATCGGGATCAAAGTTAAGCTTTGCTAATCCTGCTTCAACCGATTGCTTGAGCGCCTCAATATGCAGCGGATCATCATAATAAGGCGGCAAAGTGCGCACCGCAGGTTGCCAACGCATGTTAGAGAATATTTCATAAGCTTTATCATGCACGGTCGCAGTGGTAGCACCGCTATATTGCGGGTACATAGGCGCGAAAAATATCCGGACGCAGCCCGCTTCTTTTAATTTGGTGATTTGTTTTTCTATCGATGGATTGCCGTAGCGCATGGCATAATCGACCATGACATTGTCACCAAAACGGCTGTTTAAAATTTCTGCCTGCGCTTTGGTATGAAATGCCAAGGGAGAACCATCTTTTGTCCATACTTTACTATAGGCTTTGGCAGATTTTTTGGGACGGGTATTAAGGATGATACCGCGTAAAATAGGTTGCCATAGGATTTTGGGCAATTCGACTACGCGTTGATCCGATAAAAATTCTTTCAAATAGCGTTTTACGGCCTTTGGCGTTGGTGCATCGGGCGTTCCCAAGTTGATGAGTAATACACCGACTTTGGGCGTTTGTACGGGCGGATGATCGGTAGGGAAATGGGATGATGTTTGTGACATGATTATCCTTTAATAAGCTTTATTATCAATGTAGGCCTTATAAACCGAGCGATAATAATGGCAATTCGCGCAGCCTAACTTTGCTGGCTGAAAATAGGGCATTGCCAATGGCTGGTGCAACGGCTGGTACGCCCAATTCTCCTATACCGCCACTTTCTTCTTGGCTGCGGATAAATTCAACTTGTATTTCTGGGACATCGGCTAATGTAGGCAGGTTTACATCGCGCAAACGACGTGCGGTCGGCATGCCACCTCTGAAACCGACGGATGACCCCACTGCTTGAGCGAGCCCAAAAATGATGCCGCCTTCTATTTGTGCACGTGTAGTAGCAGGGTTTAATATACGCCCGCAATCCACTGCTGCTGATATGCGGCGAACCCTTATGCCTTTTTCACCGCTCTGGGCTTCGACGATGATCGCAATATGGCTACCGCGCATGCTATGGCATGCAATCCCTTTTCCGCTACCTTCCACGCCGCCGTCCCAACTGGCTATTTTGGCGACATTGGTTAAACATCGTGCAAGGCGCGTTTGATTGACAAGCATTTGCATGCGATAAGACAGCGGTTCAATGCCAGCAGCATGTGCCAGTTCATCAATAAAAGACTCAATACAAAAACATGAAAAGACATGGCCATTGCCGCGCCATCTGCCCGTTGGTATATCAATTTTAGTAGGATGTTGGGTGATGCTAATATTGGGAATATCATAGGGGGGCTTGAAACCCTCTATTGCCAATGGATCATATGTTTGTGCACTGTCTTTAATAGCCGTTAAAGAGCTACTTCCGCGCAATCTTAGCATCTGTTCACGCATGGTAGATGCAATTGCTATAGATGCTTTCAAACCCTTGTGTCGGCCATTAACATCTATAGCTCCACTTAATTGTGCTTTGGCTGGGGTTCTTACAGTATCACGCATAAAGTCCTCGGCACGAGACCATATCAGCTGAACTGGTTTTTCAATATGTCTTGCCAATATTGCGGCCTGCCCAGCGATTTGATTGTCCATATTACGACCAAAACTACCGCCGCCAAACATTGGATGTAAAATGACATTATTGATAGAGATATCTATTGCTTCCGCTGCAACTTCGCGCGCATTTTCTGGGGCTTGACTGTTCATCCATAATTGCAATCTGCCGTCTCTAAAAAGAGCAGTCGCAGTTCGTGTCTCTATGGGGGCATGCACTGCTGGACTAGAACGATATTCGCCCTTTAATATGCGTGTGTTTGAGGATTTTTTAAAACTCTCCTCTACGGAACCACGCGCATAATGCTGCCATCCATCACTATTTAATGCTGCATTAAATGCATCGTCGATGGTATCGCTATCGGGTAAAACTCCCTTTGTTTCATATGTAGGTGCTAATTTATCGAGCGCATTATTGGCAGCCCACCAATTGCTTGCAATCGCGGCGACCCAATTGTCTTGGGTAATTATATCGATCAAATCTCGGACGCGTGAGGTGCCTTCCTTATTTATAGATTTTAATTTGGTGTTACCATGTGGACCAGCACGGATTGATGCATATACCATGTCGGGTAGTCTTATATCCCCAGCGAAGTTGGCGCTGCCATCAACTTTGGCAGGTAAGTCTAGACGTGATAATTCTTGACCGTAGAGTAAGTCATTTTCAATAGGACGTAGCGCAATCGGGTCTATAATTTGATTTTTACTTGCATCTGCTGCGAGTGCAGAAAAAGCTATTGTCTTACTGTCATAGCGCACAAAACCCGACAGTGTCTCGCAATCTTCCCATGGAACATTCCATCGTTTGGCGGCCTCTTGACATAGCAACATACGTGCCGCTGCAGCAGCTTCTCGGGCTATAGGTTCAAATTGTCTTTGAGTTGATGAGCCAGCGGTAACCATGAAGGTCGATCGGTTAGCATATTCCGTAACAGACCAATCTCCCCATGAACCAAGTTTCTCTATATCCCAGCCATCGGGGGTGATAGCAGGCAACCATTCTTTGGCCACAAGATGATTGGCAAATAGGGGGCTTGTATTCGCAGGCTGAATAGCGATTGTGCGCCAGTCTGCTCCTAATTCGCCAGCAATTATCTGCGCTAAGAGGCTGTAACTGCCTTGTCCCATCTCGCTTTGCGGGATCGCGACAATGATTTTACCATCCTCGGCAATTTTGATCCAATTGCTAAAAACATGTTCACCCTTAGCAGCTTGTAGAGTTATGGCATATTCTCGTGGCCATAATCCCCAGCCTATAATCAATCCAATTCCAATGCCGCCACCGACAATTAAGGAACGCCGAGAGATTCCTTTCTTGGTTTCGCTCTCGCTAGAGGTTCTAGTGCCAAATGAGGTTTTATTTTGCTGCATAAGATGATGTTACTGATTATCGACCCAATCGCTAATCTTTTTTGCGATTGTAGCAAAATTTTTCGCAATGATGCTATCGTCTAGCGCCGGGGGATGGCCAGCATCGCTTAATTGTCTAATACTCATGTCGAGTGGAATACGTCCCAAAAAATCAATATCTAATTGTTTGGCAGCAGCTTCTGCTCCACCGCTACCAAATGGATTGCTAAGCTCACCGCAATTGGGACAGACATAGCCTGCCATATTTTCGACCAAACCTATGATCGGTACTTTCGCCGCATCAAAGAAATTTATCGCTCGGGTTGCATCGATTAAGGCTAAATCTTGCGGCGTAGAAATAATGACAGCACCCATTGGCTTATGTTTTTGCACCATAGATAATTGAACATCTCCAGTCCCTGGCGGTAAATCTAATATTAGATCTTCTATATCCTGCCACTTGCCATCAATTAATTGGTTTAGGGCGTTGCCTGCCATAGGTCCGCGCCATGCGATGGCCTGGCCTGATTTGACCAATTGACCCATCGATAAAAATGGTATGTGATATTTGCTCATCACTGGGATTAGCTGTTTGGTGATCGATTCAGGTTTGATATCCTCAGCATCCAATAGCCTTGTTTGTGAAGGTCCGTATATATCGGCATCAACAAGACCGACATTTCTGCCAGCACGCTGCATCGCTACTGCCAAGTTCGTCGACAATGTTGATTTGCCAACGCCGCCTTTACCGCTAGCTATGGCAATGAGGTTTCGGTTTACACGCTCAGAGGTTTGAATGATTCGCACATCATCAACCCCATCAAAGGATCGGCACAGCGAATCGCTATCCTTTAACATTATATTGGCCAGACCAGAGCTTAACCCGCCAATATCTAAAATAAAGGATATACGGCCCTCTTTGAGCTTTAATCCGCTGTAACGGCCATTTGTAAGGCTCGATAATGCCTCTTCTATGTCATTTATTTGATTCATTTCGATGAAATAGAGACAGTTTCCGATGATTGACACTGTTTTTCTGTATGACTCATCACTATAAAGGAATAATGAGTAATAAATTTTTTCAAATCAGAGGCCTTATATCGGCCATGAGTGGTCCTTGGGACAATGGTAATGGATCAAATGGTAGGGGCTCCAATGGCAAGCCATCCAATCCCTGGGATGCTGATAATGTAGAACCCATTCGTTCAAAGGGCAAGAAACCCTCTTTAGAGGAATTATTTCGCGGTGGCGGAAGTGGCTTTGGTGGAGGATTGCCTACCCGTCCTAATGGCAAGCCATTATGGCCATTAGCTATTATTGCACTTTTGGTTTTGTGGGTGTTTTGGACGAGTATCCACCGCCTTGAACCAGCAGAGAGCGGCGTAGTGACGACGTTTGGCCGCTATTCGCACACAATTGGCTCTGGTGTCTCTATAACCGCGCCTTACCCGATTCAAAATGTACAAAAAGTAAATACGAATGAAGTGCGTACAATCACTATTGGAACCTTAAATTCTGATAATGGGGCTAATTCCGAAGGTAGTGGTGCTGGGAGTAGAGAAAACCTCATTCTCACGCGCGATCAAAATGTCATTAACATGGCCTATAATGTGCGTTGGCAGGTCGGCGACCCCTCTCTCTTTCTATTCCAATTGGAAAGTCCAACCTCTTCTGTGTCAGAAGTGGCCGAAAGTGCGATGCGTGCTGCCATTGCTAATTTTGATTTGATCCAGGCTATCGGTCCTGGAAGAGCCGCTATTCAGGCAGATGTTCGCGATCGTATGCAAAAAATATTGGATGAATATAATAGCGGGATTTTCATTCAAAGTATTGATATTCAGCAAGCTGCTGCGCCAGCAGAAGTTCGTGAGGCCTTTAATGCTGTGAATGCTGCGAAACAAAATAAAGAGGCGGCGCTTAATGAAGCTCGTAAATATTCACGCCAAGTCACCGAGCGTGCGCTTGGTGATACTGCACAATTTGATCGCATATATGAACAATATGCGCTTGCCCCTAGAGTCACGCGCCGCCGTCTCTATTATGAAACAATGGAGAGTATATTGGCCAATGTCGATAAAACGATATTAGAGACTGATAATGTAACGCCATTTCTGCCGCTTCCAGAGATTAAACGCCGCGTTGATAAAGCTGCGCAGCAATCCGCAAAACCAATAGAAGTCACATCGGAGGGGAATTGATATGAATATGTTTAAAAACCCCATTGCCATTGGGGCCGCCGCTTTTGGGTTGCTGTTATTGGGTAGTATGTCCGCTTACACAGTAGCAGAAACAGACCAAGCCATTGTCACAAGCTATGGTAAGGTGAAATATCCTGTTAATCAGTATAAAAAAGACAGAGCATTTGGTTCGACCGATGCAGGGCTACATTTTCGTATTCCATTTGTTGATCAGGTGCAATTTATTGACAAACGGGTTCTTAACCTACAGATGGAACCTCAAGAGGTTCTCTCAACAGACCAATTGCAAGTTCAAGTCGATGCTTTTGCACGTTTTCGTATTATAGACCCCGTTAAAATGTTCAAAACATTGCGAACCGAGGAATCGGTGATTTTACGGCTAGGTGAGACATTGGGATCATCGGTGCGTAACGAATTGGGCAAGCGGTCATTTGCAACGATGCTTAGTGCTGAGCGCGGCCAGATTATGGCGAATATTCAACAGCAACTGAATCTTGAAGCCGCCAGATATGGTGCCGAGGTGATTGATGTGCGTATTAAGCGCGCGGATTTACCGCAAGGAACACCGCTTCAATCCGCTTATGGTCGTATGCGATCTGCCAGAGAACAAGAACGTGCTACCATCGAAGCCGAAGGCCGCAAAGAAGCGCAAATCATTCGCGCTGATGCGGAAGCTGAAGCCGCCCGTGTTTATGCAGAGAGTTATGGTAAAGATCCTGAATTTTATGATTTCTACCGTGCTATGGAATCTTATCGTACAACTTTCCGAAAAGGCGAAGGCCAAGGTGAAACTAATTTTGTATTATCACCGAATAGCGATTATCTGCGTAAGTTCCAAAATGCGCGTTAATTTATGATGAGGCGTGAATAGAGCAATAGTTAATGAACAGATATTTTAAATATTATTCAAGCAATATTCAGAATAGAAACATCATTATGAAACTTGTAAATTAAAGCTTTAATACACATATTATACATATGAAATAATTTGAGTTTTGATGTTAAAATTAATTTGAGAGGAATCAAAATAGTGCGTTACGCTTATAGTTTTACAGCAGCTCTTTTACTAACGGGAAGTGCTTTTGCTTTGGTAAATGGCAATAGTGTTACCGCTCAAGCTGTGAATACATCCCCTGTTTCCTATTCGGGTAAAGCCCCAGGCGGAGCACCCGATAGTTTCGCCGATTTGACAGAGGCATTGCAGCCTTCTGTGGTCAATATTCGCACAAAAAAAGAAGTAACAGTAGGTGGCGGAAGTTCATTTTTTGGCCGTAGCCCGCCGCAAACGCGCGAACAAGTTAGTGGCGGCTCTGGTTTTGTCATATCAGCCGATGGTTTAATTGTAACAAATAATCATGTTATTGCCAGTGGACCACGTGGTCAAACCGTTGTTGACGAAGTTACGGTTATATTTGCAAATGGTAAAGAATATACGGCAGAAATTATTGGCCGTGATGAGCAATCTGATCTTGCGCTTCTTAAAATTGATGAGACCAATCTTCGTTATGTAGAATTAGAGAGTAATCCAACATCGCGCGTGGGTGATTGGGTGATTGCTATAGGTAACCCCCTTGGTCTTGGTAGCACAGTAACGGCAGGTATCGTGTCAGCATTACAACGTAATATTGGTGCGGGCGGTGCATATGATCGCTTCATCCAAACCGACACTGCTATTAATCGCGGAAATAGCGGCGGACCATTGTTTAACTTAGAAGGCAAAGTGGTTGGCATCAATAATCGTCTAATATCGCCGGTGGCCGCTAATATTGGCATTAATTTTGCTATTCCATCAGAGGAAGCTGTTCCCGTTATCGAAGCGCTGAAAAAAGGTGAACGCGTTGAACGGGGGTATTTGGGTGTTGGTATTGATGCTGTTGATGAAGCGACGGCAGAAGCCATTGGTTTAGAAAAAAATCGTGGCGAAATTATTCAAGTGGTCCGTAAAGGTGATGCTGCTGATAAAGCAGGTATTAAAGCAGGTGATATTATCACCAAAATCAATGGTTTAGAGGTTAAACCTGATCAAACATTATCTTTTATCATTGCCAATATTAAACCAGGAACAAAGATTCCTGTCGAACTATTGCGCAAAGGCAGTCCGCAAAAATTAACGGTGACTGTAGGTAAGCGTCCGCCAGAAGAGAAATTGGCGCAATCTGATTTTAACCCTGATGAAGAAAAAGAGTTTGAAGAAAAGCCTGAAACAGACAGCAGCAATGCGCAAATTATTCGTGAAGCTCTTGGCATCAGAGTTATTCCACTGACGCCCGATATTTCTAGGGCGATTAGAGCTGATGATGATGTTGAAGGCGTGGTTATAGAGATTGCAGGGCGCGGACCTGCTGCGCAAGCTGGATTACGCCGTGCTGATATTATCAGCTCAGTAAATTATAAATCGGTAACTAGTGCCGCAGAATTAGCCACGCAAATCAATGAGGTTAAGAAATTAGGCCGTAAAAACGCGTTGCTCGGCGTGCGTCGTCGCGGCGGTGAATTACGTTATATTACGGTGCGCCTCGGCGGCTAATCTATATAAATATAAGGTTTGAAAAGCCCGGCCATTGCGCTGGGCTTTTTTATGGTCATTTTGTTTCTTTACTGATGATTGATTGGGATTCTTTTTTCAGAGGTTTGGATACGGGGCAAACCTCTTGTAAATAACTATTGAGAACATTAGCAATATTGTCGGGCAAGAGACGGTAATATATAAATTGTCCTTTTTTCTCTGATTCAATCAAACCAGCATTCTCTAATATAGTTAAATGCTGAGAAACTGCTGATTTGCTCATTTCAAAGCGCATTGCTATTTCTCCTGCGTTTAACTGCGTATCGGATAAATATGCCAATATCTTGCGGCGTGGGGTTGAGGCGAGGGCCTGAAAAATTTTTTGCATCCTTTATTTAAGGAATAAATTAAACACTTGACAAGAGGAAAAATGTTTAAGATATTTCTTATATACTTAACCAAAGAGGTAGGTATGGACGACGTAAAAAGCAAAATTATATTACACTGCGATTATTCTGATCCCCATGCAGTTAATTATTTGGTCGAAAATAGTGGTGGCGACCCCAGATATGGTAGAGTGCGGCTTGATATAAACAGCCTGCTCTGGAATGCTACGATGCTGATTATTTCTATTACTGGCGGAATATTCTATTTTTCATGGACTGCATTTGTGCTCTTTATTTGTACCACTGGAGTTGCTCTATTACTGGGCCACAGCGTTGGTTATCATCGTAAATTGATTCACAATAGTTTTGAATGCCCACAATGGTTAGAAAGAGTTTTGGTTTGGTTCGGTGCTTGGGTCGGTATGGCGGGACCATTTGGAATTATGCGAACGCATGATTTGCGAGATTGGGCGCAGCGACAGTCTGATTGCCATCCCTATTTTTCTCATCAAAATAAGCCTTTGCGTGATGCTTGGTGGCAGATTTATTGTAGAATAGATTTAGAGGATGCACCACAGTTTGATTTAAAATCTGCTGGTGAAGATTCTTTTTACCAATGGTTAGAGCGAAGGTGGCGATGGCAGCAATTGCCTATTGCAATGATCTTTTATGCTATAGGTGGTCTTGAGTGGGTTATTTGGGGCGTTGCTGTGCGTATAGCCATTGCCAATCATGGACATTGGCTGGTTGGTTATCTAGCCCATCGGCATGGTCCGCAAAGCTGGATAGTTCAAGATGCAGGTGTGCAAGCTTATAATGTTCCTTGGGCGGCAATACCAACGATGGGAGAAGCATGGCATAACAATCATCATGCCTATCCTGCTTCTGCTAAAATAGGTTTATATCCAGGACAGAGCGATTGGGGGTATCGATTTATAATATTATTACAGCACTTTAGATTAGCATGGAATGTCAACACACCCGACACATTACCGCATCGTAATAATCTTAGAGCCGTATCGTGTAACAATGAACCAAAGTCTATAGAGGCTATGAAAGCAAGCGATGTTTAAGTTTCTTAAATTTGACAAAGAGTTATCGCCATTCCAATATATTATATTGGTAAGTCTATTGATAGGCGCGCAATATATGTTCGTGATTGCTAGCTATGCCTATGCTAGTTCTAAGCTTGTTTTTGATATTTGGTTTTGGCTTTTTCCAAATAGGGTTTTAGCGCTATTGCCAAATATAAGCCCAATTCATGCCGCCATTGGCTTTGCATTAACACTGATTTCCATTGGTTTGCTGGCTATCTTTTCCTATCAAAAAGCAAATTGGTCACACCGAGGCCATTATCTCGCATCATTTGCTATGCTCCCCACTATACAAATTATTATTGTGATTATTATAGCAGTATTGCCGAAGTTTAAAGAAGTAGATGCAGATGTTGAAGATAATAAATCAGGCGCATCACATGTTATAATTGGTTTATTTTCTGGGGCTTTTATTATAATTATTGCAGTAGCGATTTCGGCACTCACATTGGGTGCCTATGGTTGGGGGTTGTTTGTAATGACTCCATTCTTATCAGGGATGGTAACGGCATATATCACAAATCGTGGCAGAGATTTGAGTGCGGCAAAATCAGCTAATGTAGTTATTCTCTCGGGTCTATTGGGATGTTTTGCTCTATTGATGCTGGCATTAGAGGGATTAATGTGCATTATTTTGGCGGCACCATTGGCGGCTATAATGGCTATAATGGGTGGTTCTTTAGGCCGTGGATATGCTATAGAGAAAAACAAAGTGGGCAATCCATTATATAGTATCGCCGCCTTGCCATTAATATTTATATTTGAAAGTGTAATTCCGCCTGAATTACCTATTTCATCTGAGCACCATATAGAAATAGAAGCATCGCCACAAAATATCTGGGATGTTATTGCCAATGACCATTACAATGATAAGTCTAGTTTTTTAATAAATGTTTCTGGTTTGGCCTATCCGATGAAAATTGATTTCCTCAGTAAAGGTGTTGGTTCAGAGGTTAAAGGCCATTTTTCAACGGGACAATCAAAAGCAATTGTTACTGAATGGCTGCCTAATAAACTATTGGCCATAAAGATGATAATACAACCACCTGCGATGGAAGAAATGAGTCCTTATCGTGATGTTCATGCCCCGCATTTAAATGGTTATTTTGATACTCAAGAAACCAAGTTTAAAATCACTCCATTGGCCAATGGGAATAGTCGCCTTAGTGTTTATTCTAAGCATAAGTTGCGGATTGACCCGAGTTTTTATTGGCAGCCACTCGCTCGCTGGGCTATTGATGAAAATATCGACAGCGTCTTGCTTGATTTTAAAGGTCAAATTGAAAATTAAAATATCTACTGTTATGGCACCAAGATAGTATCGCGCACTTCATCAATGAAATCAGGATAGTCGGTGTTATAATGGAGGCCGCGACTCTCTTTGCGCTCTAATGCGCTGCGCACAATAAGCTCGGATGTTTGCAGCAAATTGCGCAATTCTATTAAGTCAGTCGTGACACGAAAGTGTGAATAATAATCGGCGATTTCCTGTTTGAGCATATCGATACGGTTTTGTGCACGTTGTAGCCTTTTGGTCGTTCGGACTATACCCACATAATTCCACATGAAGCGGCGAATCTCTGTCCAATTTTGTTTGATGATGACTTCTTCGTCGCTATCGGTTACGCGGCTTTCATCCCATGGACGAATGGTAGGAACGTCATCTAGTTCTTCCCATCGTGCCATAATGTCTTTGGCTGCTGCATCGCCAAATACAAAACATTCTAGCAAGCTATTGGATGCAAGACGATTGGCTCCGTGCAGGCCGCTCTCGGACACTTCACCTGCTGCATATAATCCAGGTAAATCGGTGCGACCATTCAGATCAATTAACACGCCGCCGCAGGTGTAATGCTGAGCAGGGACCACGGGTATTGGATTTTGTGTCATATCAATACCAAGACCCATTAGTTTTTCATAAATATTGGGGAAATGAGAACGCACAAAATCGGGGTTTTTATGACTTATATCAAGATGAACATAGTCGAGACCAAGGCGCTTAATCTCATGATCATTAGCCCGCGCCACTATATCGCGCGGGGCTAATTCTTCGCGCCTGTCCACAGCGGGCATATAGCGCGTACCGCCGCCTGGAAACCCATCGGGTATTTTAAGATGACCGCCTTCGCCGCGCACCGCCTCGGTAATAAGAAAATTTTTAACCTCATGATTATAGAGGCAGGTAGGATGAAATTGCATCATCTCCATATTGGAAACGCGTGCGCCCGCGCGCCACGCCATCGCTATGCCATCACCCGTTGCACCGCGCGGAGCCGTAGAAAAGAGGTAGCACCGCCCAGCGCCGCCGCTGGCTAATATAGTGGCCTTGGCGGTATAGGTTTCGACACTACCACTTTCTTGATTGAGTGCATAAACGCCCCAGACATGGCCTGCGCCTGAGTATCTTTCTTCATGTTTACCTGTAATGAGATCAATTGCTGCGCGCTGCGGTTGTAGAGTGATATTGGAATGTGCCTTGGCAGTGTTGAGTAAAGCCTCTTGTACGGCCCATCCTGTTGCATCATCAACATGGACGATACGGCGATGCGAATGGCCGCCTTCGCGGGTAAGGTGCAACGCATCTTCATCCTTATTGAACGGCACGCCCATTTGGGTCAGACGCTCAATTGCATCGGGTGCATTTTCAATGACAAATTCGACCGTTTCGCGGCGGTTTAATCCCGATCCTGCGACCATCGTATCATCGATATGATTTTTAAATGTATCGCCCGCATCCAGCACCGCCGCTATGCCGCCTTGCGCCCATGCAGTTGACCCGCCCGTTAATGACCCTTTAGCGAGCACCAAGACCTTATGCTTTTCGGCCAAGGAAATTGCGGCAGTTAACCCCGCAGCGCCAGAGCCAATGATGATGACATCGAAATTCACACTACGTTGCTCGTTAAGCTCAAGAATACATCTTCTAAATCCGCCTCTTTGGTGGTCACATCAATAATATTAAGCCCCATGGATTGGATGATGCTTAGCACTTCACCTGCATTCATTTTATCCTTGTTGTAGGTGATCTCTAATATATTAGCTGCAATCATTTCGACTTTTTCAAAAGCATTGTGAGACGGTGTTTCGACAATATCATTTTCAAGCGTGAGCTGTACAACCTTTTCCCGTGCCATGTTGATCAATTCTTTGGTCGGTTTATTGGTGATTAATTTTCCATGATTGATAATGGCTATGCGGTCGCATAATTGTTCGGCTTCTTCCAAATAATGGGTGGTGAGCACAACAGTGACGCCTTGTTTATTGAGATCAACCACATATTCCCATAATTGTTGGCGCAATTCGATATCCACGCCAGCTGTTGGTTCATCCAATATGATAACAGGCGGAGAATGTACCATAGCTTTAGCCACTAAGAGGCGTCTTTTCATGCCACCTGATAAAGTACGTGCATAGGCATCAGCTTTATCGTCAAGGCGTACGGCTTTGAGCAGTTCCATAGAACGACGCTGCGATTTAGGAACGCCATAGAGGCCCGCTTGCAATTCCAAGGACTCGCGCGGTGTAAAAAAGGGGTCAAACATTATTTCTTGTGGGACTATGCCGATATTCGCCTTTGCATTGCGCGGATTGGCATCAATGTCAAAGCCCCAAATGCTGGCTGTACCACTGGTTTTTTTGACCAAGCCCGCCAAAGTGTTGATCAATGTTGATTTTCCAGCTCCATTAGGTCCGAGTAACCCAAATATACTACCGCGCTCAACATTGAAACTTACATTGTCTAATGCTTGCTTGTCGCCTGTATAGATTTTAGAGAGACTTTGAATGGAGATTGCGTTTTCGGTCATGTCACAGCATCTACATAAGCATTTGGTAGGGTGCAATCATTTGCTGTTAGAATTTCGTTTTGATGTAGCAATGATGATAGTTAATTATCGTTAACCATAGCCATTATGCCGCTAATAACGCATCTTACACTATCAAATTATGCATGGGACAGAATAAACATATAAAAGCCGATTCGTATAATAAGTTTCATAGACTGTGTGTAAGGATATTGAGTGGGTTATTCATAGTTCTGACTATGATGTCTAACTCTGCATATGCTCAGCAAACTTTGCCTGCATCGACAAGGGTATTGACGCCTTTGACGGTTACGAACCAGAGCGATATGAACTTTGGTCGTATTGTTCCTGGCACGGTTCAATCGACAGTACGGATCAGGCGTGGCATTAATGCAGCCATAGTGCGTAGTGGTGATGCCAGATTAGCTGGTGGAACCGTGCAAAGAGCAGAGTTTACCATTACGGCTGATCCTCTCACTTCAGTACAAATAAGTCTACCGCGAAATATTAATCTTCAGAATAGTGCGGGTGATATTATGCGGATTAATACATTTCGTCTCAATAATGGGGGGGGACGTATATCTTCTCGCAATGTTGATAGTAGCGGTAATTTATCTGTATTTGTTAGCGCACTGTTGCGTGTGGAACCTTCACAAGCGGCAGGCGTTTATAATGGCAGTTATGAAGTAACTGTAGAATATAATTAATCTTTTATTGCCCATGGTGAGTTGCGCAATGTAAATGGCTTTGCTAACTAATAAATATGACGAATGAGAGCGAAACAATAATCGTAAAAGATAAGCGCATTTCTTGCGATGGAAGCGGCGATGTGCCAGCAGCATTGGGGCATCCGAAAATCTGGTTAGAGATTGATGAAAAAGGCTATGCCGAATGCGGATATTGTGACCGTAAGTTTATATTAAAGGGTGGATCAGCCGATCAAGGCTGAGTTTATTGTCCAATTTTATAAAATTTAGACAATATATCTTTCGCTATGCGATAAATGCCTTATATTGGTTAAATGACATTTTCTGATCCTCGTTCATTTTTATATCAACCCAATTTGCTGGACCCTGATGGTGCGCAGCGCGCTGTCAAAAAAGCATTGTCCAATTGCGAGGATGGTGAGCTATATTTGCAATATAGCGCTACGGAGTCCTTTGGTTTTGATGACGGGCGTCTAAAGACGGCTGACTACTCAACCGATTCTGGGTTTGGCCTGCGTGGCGTCTCGGGCGAAATGACGGGATTTTCACATGCCAATGAAATTAGCGAAGCCGCTATAAACCGTGCAGCGCAAACGCTTAACCTACTTGACCCTCGGATTAATGATCCTGCGCCAGCACCGCGAAAAAATAATAGGCATCTCTACACCGAAGACAGCCCGCTTGCGCTGGTCCCTTTTGCTGATAAGGTAAAGCTCTGCGAGGATATTGATGCAGCCGCTAGGGCGCGCGACCCCCGAATTGCGCAAGTATCTGTTGGTTTATCTGGAAGCTGGAGCGTTATTGAGATTGTAAGAGCAGATGGTTTTGTTGCTACTGACATTCGGCCTCTAGTACGGCTCAATGTGTCGATTGTGATGGAAGAAAATGGCCGGCGCGAGTCAGGTAATTATGGCATGGGCGGACGCTATATATATGGTAAATTGTTTGAACGCGAACAATGGGAGCGCGCCATTGATATGGCTTATGAACAGGCGCAGGTTAATTTGCGTTCGGTCGCCGCCCCAGCAGGTGATATGACGGTGCTACTGGGTCCTGGCTGGCCAGGGGTTTTGTTGCACGAGGCTGTGGGTCATGGTTTAGAAGGAGATTTCAATCGTAAGGGCACCAGTGCTTTTTCGGGTAAGATAGGGCAGCAGGTGGCTGCTAAGGGTGTTACCGTGGTTGATGATGGTGCAATCCATGATAGGCGCGGCTCTCTATCGATTGATGATGAAGGTACACCGACTCAGGAGAACATCCTGATAGAAGACGGAATATTACGCAATTATATGCAAGATCGCATGAATGCGCGTTTGATGGGCGTTGAGCCTACGGGCAATGGCCGCCGTCAATCCTATGCCCATGCGCCAATGCCGCGTATGACCAACACATTTATGCGTAGCGGTAAAGATGACCCTGTAGAACTTTTATCGCGTGTTAAAAATGGCATATTTGCTAGAAGCTTTGGCGGCGGTCAGGTTGATATTGTATCAGGGAAATTTGTTTTTTCTTGCACCGAAGCTTATAAAATTAAAGATGGTAAATTGGGGGATCCCATCAAAGGCGCCACATTGATTGGCGATGGCCCTACGGCGATGAATAAAGTGGTTGGTATCGGCAATGATATGGAGCTTGATGAAGGTATTGGTGTTTGCGGTAAAGCAGGGCAAAGCGTTCCAGCAGGCGTTGGTCAGCCGACATTATTGGTTGATGGTCTAACGGTAGGAGGCACCGCTTAATATATGGCAGAGTTTTTCGATACAATTAATGACAAGCATCGTGCATTTATAGCAGGGCAGCCCGTATTTTTTGTATCAACGGCGGCCAGTGATGGACGCGTCAACTTATCGCCTAAAGGATATGATGTATTTCGTATTTTGGGTCAAAAGCGTGTTGCTTATCTTGATCTTGGTGGATCTGGCAATGAAACACAGGCGCATATTAATGCGCAGCAGGCTGACAAAGGCCGTATTACGATAATGTTCTGTAATTTTCAGAGCCCTGCATTGATATTGCGTATCTACGGTAAAGCAAAATCGGTCATGCCTGATGATACTGAATGGGATGATTTGGCATCCAATTTTGATATATTGCCTGGAACACGGCAAATTTTTAATATTATGGTTGATACTGTACAAACCAGCTGCGGTTGGGGTGTGCCGCATATGGAATTGCAGCGAGAGCGTTCTACGCTGACTAAAGCACATGATAATATCGATAGACGCGAATGGCTAGCTAAATATGAATTGCAACTAACCAGTATTGATGGTTTGCCGCAAAAACCACCAACGCGCTATTTTGGTTCAGAAAGTAAGGGTTGAGAGTGTCTCTCGTTGAATTAGCACGATATTTTACTTCTATGGAGGCAGAGATTAACCGAACCCGATTATTATCTTTTGGTATTGAAACCATGGTATTTGACGGCTCTATGAATATCGCAGATGGCGCCCATTTGCATGCTCGGTTGATGATATTGCCTGAGGATATAGAGGAGGCACGTGCAATATTGGCTGAGTCTCTTAACGAAACTGAAATTGACGAAGCGTGTCAAAATTCACAGAGTATTGACGATATGGAAAGCGGTTCGCGCAGATGAGCCTAAAAATTACCTTGGCTTTGGGCGGTGGTGCGGGTTTAGGCTGGACGCACATAGGTGTATTAAGAGCGCTTGATGATGTGGGTATAGAAATTGCTGCTATTTCGGGAACGTCTATCGGGGCTGTGGCGGCGGCGGCTTATGCAACCAATAATTTGGATAATTTTGAAGATTTGGCGCGCGGAACTAATTTTCGTACAATGTTGCGCTTTATGGACCCCAGCTTTAGACGCGGCGGGATTATTGGCGCGAGGACCATTGAAAAAGAATTATACTCTTACTTTGGTGATGCTTGCTTTGAAGATTTGTCAATGCCAATATCAACTGTGGCGGCTGATTTGGCAACTGGTGAGGCAGTAATCTCTACTAAGGGTTCCATTATACCCGCCATAAGGGCTTCCATATCCTTGCCTGGTATATTTAAGCCTGTGAATATTAATGGGCAATTGTTAGCGGATGGCGGTGCAGTCATGCCTGTACCTATCTCGGCAGCGCGTGAATTGGCACCCGATTGTCCTTGTGTGGGGGTTAACCTGCAAGGCGATTATATCAATCGCGCTAGAGCAATGGGGGTGGATAGTGATCGCGCCAAAGACCCCAATAGTATGAAGGTTGTTAGAGCTTATGTTAGCCTTTCTCTGCGCAATTTAAGCAAAGCTTTGCTCAAGCAAGATCCTCCTGATGTTCTTATTACGCCTAGGATCGGTAATTATGATATGCAAAATTTTACTTTCGCAGATGAACTTATCGCTATTGGACGGCAATCGGTAGATAATATAGTAACCGATATTTTAGCATTATAAAATTATAGCCAATATGAATTGCCTAATTTTTAGGCAATAAGAATTTAATGCTATTATCAAATGTCTATTTTTTAATCACGCTACTTAATTTCATATATAGCTAACTATTTAGAGTATTGTTTTAAATAGATTAATTTTCTGGCACGCCCTTTGCTATGTAAGTGATAATAATAGCAAAAATATGGGGTAATGATGAAATATATCATAGCAATAATTAAACCGCACAAATTAGATGCAGTCCGCGAGGCTCTCACGGGCATTGGGATATCAGGCATGACCGTTACAGAAGTAAAAGGCTTTGGTCGCCAAAAAGGGCAAACTGAAACCTATCGTGGTGCAGAATATACAACCAATATGGTGCCAAAGGTTAAGCTTGAAATAGCGTGCAGTGATGATTTGGTTCCACAAGTTGGTGAAGCCATCAGAAGCGCAGCGAATAGCGAATCTATTGGTGATGGGAAAATCTTTGAATTTGATCTGGCAGGGGCCACGCGTATCCGTACTGGCGATACCAATGATGCAGCTCTCTAAAATAAGAGCCAGATGTTTGAAACAATGAAAATACCAAAATGGTTAATCTACAGGGAAAATAAAATGAATAATTTAATGAAAATTGCAGGAGCAGTTGGGGCGTCATTTTTGACGACAGTCCCTGCCTTTGCACAAGAAGCGGCACCATCAGCAGAGTTAGTTTCTGGTGGTACAGCCTATATCCTAAATACCTTATTATTTTTAATTGGCGGTTTTTTGGTCATGTGGATGGCCGCTGGTTTCGCAATGTTAGAAGCTGGCCTGGTACGTTCCAAAAATGTATCAATGCAAAGTCTTAAAAATATTGCCCTCTATTCTGTTGCGGGCCTTATGTTTTGGGTTACCGGCTATAATCTGATGTATACTGATGTGAGCAGTTGGATTGGAACATTTGGTATCTATGACATGCAAGGCGTTGGTGAAGCTGATACGGAGACTGGTTATTCTGTAGCTTCTGATTGGTTCTTCCAAATGGTGTTTTGTGCGACGACGGCTTCTATTGTATCTGGTACACTGGCCGAGCGTATTAAATTTTGGCCATTCATGATTTTTGTCGTTGTTTTAACAGGTTTTTTATATCCTATTACAGGCAGCTGGGAATGGGGTGCAGGCTGGTTAGACCAGCGTGGTTTCTCTGATTTCGCAGGTTCTACATTAGTACATAGCGTTGGCGGTTGGGCTGCGCTAGCAGGTGCCATTTTCCTTGGACCACGCTTGGGCCGTTATATTGATGGAAAAGTCCAAGTATTTCCTGGATCAAGCATACCACTCGCCACATTGGGTACCTTCATTCTTTGGCTCGGTTGGTTTGGATTTAACGGTGCATCTCAATTGGCAATGGGCACTATTGGCGATGTCAGCGATGTTTCAAAGATATTTGTAAACACCAATATGGCGGCTGCGGGTGGTGTGGTCGCTACCATTATCTTGACGCAGATTATGTACAAGAAAATTGATGTCACCATGGTATTAAATGGTGCATTGGCAGGCTTGGTATCTATAACAGCTGAGCCATTGGCACCAACTGTTGCTACTTCTGTCTTAATCGGTGCAGTAGGCGGCGTAATCGTTGTTTTCGCTGTGCCTATGCTCGACAAGTTAAAAATCGATGATGTTGTTGGTGCAATTCCAGTCCACTTATTGGCTGGTATATGGGGTACTATGATTGTTCCTTTATCAAATAGCGATGCAACCTATGGCGTGCAAGCCTTAGGCGTAGTTTCCATCGGTATATTCACATTCATTGCAAGCTCTATTGTATGGATTGCTATGAAATATACAATTGGCCTGCGTCCAACAGAAGAAGATGAGATGAAAGGTATGGATATCACTGAAGTTGGTGTCGAAGCTTATCCCGAATTTACCCGATAAGTCTTAAGAGATTGGCAATGGGTTTGCCCTCCTAACCCATTGCCTCAACATGTTCCTCCCGCGAACATAAAACTATGGGCTCAGCGATTGCTGGGTCCCTTTTTTATGAGAGCATATAAATTTAACTATGCTAAAGGTTAATGCTTAATAGTATTATTTTTATAGATATTATTTAATACGCTCGTCTTTTTTTGATGTCAGTGATCCGCCCATTTCTTCGCAAGAATCGCGCTTAACATATTTCCAACGATCAGACTGATAATCTAGGCTAGCCGTGCCAGCGCAATGTGATTTTGCCGTTGCGCAATCATTAAATTGAGCAAGGGCTAAGCCATAGCATTGCTCGCGATCAGACAATTGAGGACTCAGAATATTTCTTGTGGGTTCATCGATATTATAATCTATATCCTCCTCGCTCTCCCCACAAGCAACAAGCGCCCCCATGATGATGAGAACGCTTGCTATATTTGTAATGTCTTTGACCATGAAAACCCCTTAATAGGATGTTTGCCAATAATCAAATACCATTCATAAAATGATGTATCTTATGCGATTGGTTGCAATGAACCTTTCTTTCCTTCTGGAAGAGTATATTCTTCACCAGTTTCGGTACCATATTTTTCACACTCACCAGCAGGAACATATTTCCAAGCATTGCCCTGATAATCAACCGTTGATGTACCAGCACATGAAGTGCCTGGACCCGCTGCACAATCATTCTTCTCAGCAAGAGAAATTCCGTAGCATTTTTCTTTAGCGCCATCATCGGATGCTTGTGTAACTTCTGCGGGTGCGTCGTTTGAGGCTTCGCCTTCTGCAGGCGCATCTGATGCACCGCCGCAAGCAGCCAAAGCAGCGGCACCAATTAAAGCACCAGCCATACCAGTATATTTTTTCATTATTTCACTCCATTAAATTAACTTAGCTAATATATCTTACAATGCGATATTTTTATAAGCAATGGTAAAAATTTAGCTTCACATTTTATTATATGTTCATTGTTTCACTATGCAAAGCTGTATTTCTACAGTGGAAATGTTATGGTAATTTTATGACACAAAGATTCACATTCAATATCAAGCATAAGGATGGAAAGGCGCGCTCTGCTACCATCAAAATGTTGCGCGGAGATATAGAAACACCTGCTTTCATGCCCGTCGGGACTGCGGCCACAGTTAAAGCTATGCGTCCTAGCGAAGTCAGCGCGACGGGAGCCGATATAATTTTGGGGAATACCTATCATCTTATGCTGCGCCCTACGGCTGAAAAATTAAATCGATTGGGCGGTCTGCATAAATTCATGGGCTGGGATCGCCCTATATTAACCGATAGCGGTGGTTATCAGGTTATGAGCCTCTCCGACTTGCGCAAAATCACCGAAGAAGGCGTGGCATTTAAAAGCCATTTGGACGGCAGCAAACATATGCTCTCGCCCGAGCGTTCGATGGAAATACAGCGGCTCATTGATTCCGATATTGTCATGGCATTTGATGAATGCACGCCCAATGGTGTTGATTATGATACAGCCGCGCGCAGTATGGCGATGTCGATGCGCTGGGCCAAACGTTCGCGCAATGGTTTTGATGCAAGTGGTGGGATTGGCGGCAATCATGCTGATAGGGCGGCATTATTTGGTATCCAACAGGGAGCCTTAAATGAAACATTACGCGGAGAAAGCGCAGAGGCGTTAATCGACATTGGCTTTGATGGCTATGCCGTTGGCGGCCTTGCCGTAGGCGAAGGGCAAGCGGCAATGTTTGGCGTATTGGATTATGCGCCAGCGCAACTGCCAGTGGATAAACCGCGCTATTTGATGGGCGTTGGTAAGCCTGATGATTTGGTGGGTGCAGTGGAGCGCGGTATTGATATGTTTGATTGCGTTTTGCCAACGCGCTCAGGCCGCAATGGGCAGGCTTTCACATGGCATGGAGCGATCAATATTCGCAATGCTAAATTTAGTGAAGACCAAGGTCCGATTGATCAGAGCTGTAATTGCCCCGTTTGTACTCAATGGAGTCGTGCCTATATTCATCATCTCATCCGTTCGGGAGAGATATTGGGCGCAATGTTGATGACTCAGCATAATTTACATTTTTATCAAAGCTTGATGGCAGCTATGCGCAGTGCAATAGCACAGCAAAAATTTAGTGAATTTACCTCTGAGTTTCGCCGTAATTACCTAAAATCATGAATGATCGAGTAAAAGAAGCGCTAGAAAGAGCAGAGAGACATAGCCCCTTTTTGGCAAAATTAATTTTCAAAAATCCAGCGATAGTTGAACTTTTGCATTCGGGGGATATTGATAAGGCTGTGGATGCATCCTTGTCTATACAGGCGTACGATATTGGCGAGCAATTACGCAAGCAACGATCTGCCTTGGCTCTATGTGTTGCTATTGCTGACCTCTCGGGGCAATGGGATTTAAGGCAAGTGACGCGCACCTTGTCAGATTTTGCTGATCATGCTCTGGATATAGCGATTCAAGCTGCTTTTGATGAATATTTACCAAATCAGGAAAATCGCGGTTTTGCTGTAATAGCGCTGGGTAAACATGGTGGGCGCGAGTTAAATTATTCATCAGATATTGATCCAATATTTATATATAATCCAGAAACTTTGGTGAATGATAAAACGCTTGATCACGCAAAAATTGCGGTCCGTATGGGCAAATATATTATCGCATTATTGAATGAACGTACCGCATATGATTATGTGTTTCGGGTCGATATGCGTCTGCGCCCAGCATCGGAAATTACACCTGTAGTGATTAGCGTAGATGCTGCAATAAGCCATTATGAAAGTAGCGCTTTAGCATGGGAACAGGCGGCTTTTATCCGATCACGTGCCGCCGCTGGTGATATCGAATTAGGGCAATATTTTTTAAAAAGCATTGATAGTTTTATCTGGCGCAGGTCATTAGATTATGGCCAAATTGATAATATTCGGAAAATGAGTCAAAATATTCGTGACCATTATTCTAAGGGGCAGACGCTCGGAATGGGTTATGACCTTAAGCGCGGTCGTGGCGGTATCAGAGAATGTGAATTTTTTGCTCAAGCGCATCAACTTATTCATGGTGGACGTAATGCCGCTTTGCGGGTTTCTGATACACGCATTGCGATGCGCTTATTAGGTGAAAATGGCCATATAGAGAATGAAGATGCCCAAACCCTATCTGATGGTTACACATATTTACGCACTATCGAGCATAGGTTACAAATGGTGGATGATCGGCAAACGCATGAACTGCCATTATCGCAAGATGCACTGGATAATGTAGCAAGGCTGCATGGCCTAGATAGCGCACAAGAGCTGCTATCATCATTAGATATGATAATTACTTCTATACGCTTAATTTATGACTCATTGGTGCAAGATGAAGAAGAGAAATTAAGTCTAGCAGAAGAAGGTATGCCGCTTATCGAACAGCTTGATACGTTGGGCTATGATAAAGAAGCGATGCATTTAATTCAATATTGGCGTAGCGGTAAATATCGCGCATTAAGAAGCCAAGCAGCGATAGAATCTTTTGAAGCTATTCTACCTGCTATTTTAACAAATTTGGCTGTTTCACCAGATCCGCAAAAATCACTGGTCCGATTGGACCGTATATTAGAGAAATTACCTAGTGCGATTAATTTCTTTCATTTGCTTCAAAACCGTCCTGCAATGTTTGTACTATTGGGCAACATATTAAGCTATGCGCCAACATTAGCCGATGCTTTGGGGCACAATGCTGCATTGCTCGATGGTGTTATAGATAGCGCAAATTATCAAATAGTAGATGAATGCGATATTATATTATCGCAGATGGAAGAATATTTTGATACGCATTTAGATTATCAAATGATACTCGACGCGGTACAGAATTTCATATCGGAAAAAAGATTTGCTATCGGCGTTCAGCTTATTGAAGGACGCTGCAATCCGTATCAAGCTGCCTGCGCTTATTCCGCTCTAGCAGAAGCCGCAATTCATAAATTAAGCAATGCCGCTATTAGGGAGTTTGAAAAAACACATGGCAGTGTCGATGGTGGGGAATTGCTTATTATCGCATTAGGACGTTTTGGCGGTAGAATGCTTACCCATGCCTCTGATTTGGATATAATATTTCTATTTACAGGCGATTTTTCGTCTCAATCGGATGGTGATCGGCCATTGGGTGCGACCCAATATTTTAATCGTCTTGCCCAACGGATTATCGCTGCGCTAAGTTTGCCAACTATGTCGGGAGCGTTCTATGAAATCGATACTAGGCTTCGGCCTTCAGGCAGCCAAGGTTTGTTGAGTGTTTCTGTTGATAGCTTTGAAAAATATCAACATGAAAATGCTTGGACGTGGGAACATATGGCGCTCACGCGGGCGCGACTCATATTTGGATCGCGAGTTTCGGATAACCACATAAAGTCTATCATTGCCAATGTGCTTGGGGTAAAACGTCCGTCACAATATAGCACGATCGCAGCGATGCGGCGCGAAATGGATGTGCACAAACCCGCGATTAGCGCGCTTGATGTTAAGAATATTAAAGGTGGTTTGATCGATATAGAATTTATCGTCCATGCCCTGCAACTGCATCATCGCAAGGGGTCAGACCCAAATATTGGAACATCAATAGAATATCTGTGCGCTGATGCTTTACTACCCGCTAATTTTATAGAAGCGTATGAAATGATGAGTGATATGCTGATATTATTGCGTTTAATATGCCCTGATCTAGGAAATATGAGTAATGCAGCGCAGCAATTAATGGCTGATAATTTGGGGTATAAATGTTGGAATGACCTGCAAAAACAATTAGAGATATTCCAGGGTATCGTTAAAAGTGAATGGGCAAAATTATTTTCAGAAGATAGATAAAGATTTAAGGATAGGATTGAAATATGGAGTTAGGGACAAAAATACCGTCGGTGGCAATGATTGATAGTGATGATAATGCTGTGCAAAGCGATCAATATGATACGCCGCTCATTCTTTATTTTTATCCGCGTGCCGATACCCCAGGCTGTACTAAAGAAGGGCAGGGGTTTACCGAGCATAACAATGCATTTCAGAAATTGGGTTATACTATCATAGGTGTGAGCAAAGATAAGCCAGCAAAACTAGCAAAGTTTAAAGCCAAATATGATTTATCGGTTACACTATTATCTGATGAAGAAAGCGATTTGTGCGAACAAATGGGCGTCTGGGTGGAAAAAAATATGTATGGTAAAAAATATATGGGTATTGAGCGCGCTACATTTTTGTTCGGTAATGATGGAAAATTATTGCAAGTCTGGCGCAAGGTGAGAGTGAAAGGCCATGTTGAGGCTGTCTTAGAGGCAGCGCAAGCATTGTGATGACGAGCATTGCAGTAATGTGCCGCAATGCATTGGTAGCGACAGAGCCTTTTGAAAAAATCATGCTGGCGCGAAAAGCTGCTCGTGATTGGCGGCTAGGCCGATTGGAACATAAGTTTGATGTGGACATGCCCGATGTTCCAGGACGCCCTGAAAAGCCAGAACTTATATCTGCAACCAAAATGCCAAAGCGTAAAAAAGGCGGTTCGCTCAAGATGCGTATCGCAATCTTACATTCTTTGGCTCATATTGAATTTGTAGCGATTGATTTGGCACTAGATGTAGCGGGACGTTTTGGCGCATTATTTCCGCCAGAATATATTGATGATTGGATGTCGGTGGCGGCCGATGAGGCCTTGCATTTTGCCTTGATAGATAGACGGCTTAAACAATTGGGCAGCCATTATGGTGCTTTGCCTGCGCATGACGGCCTTTGGCAAGCAGCCTATGAAACAAGAGAGAATGCTGCGGCAAGGCTAGCTGTGGTCCCCATGGTATTAGAGGCGCGCGGATTGGATGTTACACCTGCTATGGTGGAACGTTTTTCAGCGCAGGATGACCAAGTTAGCGCAAAAATTTTGACACGCATTTATACAGATGAGATTCGGCATGTTGGTGTTGGAACAAAATGGTTCGAATCGCGCGCTCACGAAATGGATATAAAGTCCGAAGACTATTGGAAAACTCTTGTTACAAGGTACTTTAGAGGTTCTTTGAAGGCTCCATTTAACGACTCAGCGCGTCAAAAAGCCGGTTTAACCCGCGATTACTACATGCCCCTTGCCAATTAAATGTGAATGGATTTTACATATTCAACACAGGGCGAGGGATAGTGATTCTCTTATAAATATAAATAATTACTATAAGGTGGTATATGTAATGAGTTTGAGTATTGGGTTGCTGAGTATATGCCGTCAGAAAATTTCTAAAATCACTTGCAATATAGCAATTGCTGTAAGCGCATTATCGATAGTACATACACCAGCTATGGCAGACTCTGGAGCATCTTCTACTACTGCACATACTGATGTTCGCGTTGAGACAAAAATTGACAAGAAAATACCAAGCAACGCTGCGAGCACTGATCCTAAGTTCCAAGCACTGCATTCTTCATGGGGTGGCAATATAGCGCCAACAATGAGCCTATCGATTCCATCAATCGACCCCGTTACCAAGGTCGATATTTCAAGTTACTATGGGTATCGTACAGATCCATTTCGTGGACGTCGTAAGAACCATAAAGGTTTAGACATACGTGGACCCGTTGGAACGCCTATTTATGCAACGGCTGATGGTTTTGTTAAGATATCAAAATGGTTTGGGAGTTATGGTAAATTTATTGAAATTGATCATGGTAACGGTATCACTACACGCTATGGTCATATGTCTCGACTAAAAGTATCAGCAAATATGCGTGTTAAAAAAGGTGATATTATTGGTTTGATGGGTTCTACGGGCCGTTCAACGGGTAGCCATCTCCATTATGAAGTGCGCGTAGCGGGTGAGCCAGTAAATCCATTATCTTTCATGTCACAAAGTTCTAATCCAGTAAAATTTGCAGATAAATCAAAAACATCGCAAGCGCAGGGTGGACCAGCGCAATAATATTTGCTACGTAACAATTACACCTTTGGGAGAGGGTGCATTCTTGGGGTTGGTGAGATTGCTT
>CALDZL010000028.1 GCA_937944295.1 uncultured Sphingorhabdus sp. | reverse complement strand
AAGTTGTTTGCCAACAAATATAATCATATCAACGGCACCCACAAACTTCTGGAATCAAGCAAAAAGACATATGAGAGATTTTAATGGTATCCTAAAAGGAATTTTCATTTATTCCTTAAGGAATGCGAATGGAGGTTCAATATGGGTTTACCAAAACAGTTGTTGGATGACCTTAAAACCATCTTTAAAAATACAAATTAAACAATCTTAGGTGTCAGCCCCTATTATAATTACATTTATGATTTTGACGGGTATAATAGCTGTAAAAAAGTGTAAATAAAATATTTTAGAGACGTATTGCTTATTATTTGTTATAAATTTTACTGTAAAAGTAAAGTAGTAGATTAATGTTTGGTAAAGATGAGAATGACCATTTTAGATGAGAATGAACTAGTGCGATTACGACGCGAGAATGAGGATTTACGTAATGAAATTGCATCATTAAAACAGGCGCTTAATCAAGATGATTTTACCTTGACTCATAACCGTAAATATTTCATCGAGTCTTTAGAAGATATTTGCCGTAACTGTAATGACCCTTTTTCAGTTTTATTCATCGATGTGGATAGTCTAAAATCTGTCAATGATAGATTTGGTCATGCTGCTGGCGATGAAATTTTATTGCAAGTCGCGCACATGTTGAGTGCTGCTATTGGCAAGCGCGATATATTGGCCCGTATGGGTGGTGATGAATTTGCAATTTTAATGCATGATGTTGAACATGGCGATAATATACGCTTGGTAGCATGCTTGTTGGATAAAATACATGCTATCGACTTTCAAATTGAAAATATGCAGATGTCTGTTACTGTATCTATTGGTATTGCAAATGGGTATAAAGGTGCAGAGCCTGAGCAATTATTAGCCGAAGCAGACCGTAATATGTACCATCATAAAAAATATAAAAATACGAGCGATGATCAGCGCATTATCAGCGCAATGCTCTAATATTACAGCGATATAATTGGATAATTATCACTATGTCTCTGAGAGGTAATAGCGGTTTAACGCTTTAAGATTATCATCCAAATCATAGATAATGGGTTGACCCGTTGGTATTTCAAGGCTGGTAATATCGTCATCAGAAATATTAGACAAATGCTTCACCAATGCACGCAAGCTATTTCCATGGGCGGAGATTAATATGGTCTCACCGCTTTTTAAAGCAGGGGCGATGCGTGATTTCCAATAAGGTAATACTCGTTCTATCGTATCTTTCAGACTCTCTGATTTTGGAACATCTATATCAGCATAGCGCGGATCATCACTCATTTGGAAGGCGCTTTTATCCTCCATTGGCGGCGGCGGTGTATCAAAACTGCGGCGCCAGATATGCACTTGTTCGTCACCATGTTTATCGCGGGTTTCTTGTTTGTTAAGTCCTGTTAGACCGCCATAATGGCGCTCGTTAAGACGATAATCTTTCTCAACGGGCAACCATAGTTGATCCATTTCCTCTAATGCGAGATTTAATGTTTTGATGGCTCTGGTCTGCAGGCTGGTAAAGCATAAAGTTGGGGTAATGCCCTTTTCTTTCATCAATCTGCCTGCATCACGGGCCTCTGCTATCCCTTTTTCTGTGACATCTACATCCCACCAACCTGTAAACCGATTTTCCAAATTCCATTGTGATTGGCCGTGACGAATAAGAATAAGTTTTGGCATAATAGAACTTTCTGTAGAATATTAATTAGGTAGAAATTTATAGCGATTGCGCAAGGGTGCGTAAGCAGTCATGCGCTAATAATTTGCATCGCTCAGGTGACCATCCCTGATCTGCACATGGCATATCGCGACTGTCTTTATAGGGCATTTCTAATGTCATGGCGATAGCGCCGTAGCGTTCTGCCACGGCATTGGTGGAAATGGTTAAATTTGCGGTGTTGGGCGCGCTAATGGGGTAACCCAATTCGGTTTGAAAATCTGCTGTGCTGCGAGCAAGTAATGCCTTATAATCATTAAGCTTTGTGACCATAGCATCGGTGATAGATGGAATACCTTCAAAACCAGCAATAAAAGCGGCTGGTATGGCTTCGTCACCATGCACATCAAGCGCCCAATCGACGCCTGTTTCATCCATCTTGTTACGAATGGCCAAAACTTCGGGTGAGCGTTCTACGCTTGGGTCTTGCCATTCACGGTTTAAATTCACCCCAGCAAAATTGGTGCGTAAATGACCCCGAAAAGATCCATCAGGATTGCAATTTGGCACAATATGGAAAGTACATTTCTGCCGTAATAAACGTGCATGGGGGTTAGCAGGATCAAGCAGCATCTCAAGCGCGCCTTCCATCCACCATTCGGCTTGGGTTTCACCAGGGTGCTGCCGCGCGTATAGCCAAACCACAATATCGCCATCCCCCATGGTGAGATAATCAATGGCGCGCCCTTCCAATGTTTTGCCCAATATTTGATGGGTGACACCTTCAAATTCGGCGGCATCAGCAATAAGATCATGATGCCTTTCCATCGAATAGGGCGCAAAATAGGCAAAATAGACAATATTGCTTGATGGTGTGTAGCGGATTGTTAAAGTGCCTCCCGCTTCTTCTTTGTCAAAACTACTAGGCGCACGACCCCAATATTCGCGATCTTCGCTTACCACGCTATTATAATTCTCCCAACCAAGCGGATAGGCGCTCTTATTAAGATTCTGAATTTTTAGTTCTATCTCTTCACCAATATTGCACATGACTTGAAAATAATACCATTGATAAAAATCACTATCTTTATCTTGGTTGATCGTCAGTATAGCATTTGCACCATTGATTGATTGTACGCTTATGTTGCCCGCATCAAATGCACTTATAATATCTGTTATCATGGGACTGTAATAGTCTCTCCTGATGTTCCTGGGAAGCCCTGAAATAAGGCATTGGCAAGTTTTCCAGCCGCAATGCCTTCTTGGGCTGCTGGGGAACCAGTTTTTGCAGATTGAATGGCGCGTCCTTCCCAGACACTTTTACCGCTGATACGATCTGTAATACGCACCGACATTTCTGTGTGGGTGCGTTTTTTACGTCCGCTTAGATCGATACCAAGGCCAAGTCCGATGCCCGAACCAAAACTACCAGTAGAAGCACCGCCACCTACGGAGACATTGGAGTTTTTGGGCCGTTCGCTCTCATATCGATCTACAGCTATACGGACGATATAATTGGCATTACCATTCGCGTTCTCAAACCCCAATCGTTGCATTTCACGGCTTACTGCGGCATTATAGGGTGATAGGCTGAGCGATTGATCGGCGCGTTCTATAGCAAAACTACCCTCATATGAGCCGCTGCTGTTGGTTAGTAGCACTTCATCATTGTTGAAGCGGGTTACATTCACAGGACCCGTGGGAGTGACGCAGGCGCTCAAAGCAAGGCTTGCTATGGCTATGGATAAGAATTTTTTGTTGAAATACATGCAATATTCCTTTCATGCCACATATAGAGCGAATTATGAGCAATCGGCAAGTATTGATGAGTTGTAGCTTGACATTATGCCTGCTCATCCATAATTACGCGCCTTCACACTATAGATTCTTACATGCAACAGGTATTTTCCGATGAAAATCGTCAATTCACTAAAATCACTCAAAGGCCGTCACCGTGACAACCGCGTAATCCGCCGCCGTGGCCGTGTTTATGTGATTAACAAAACCAATCGCCGATTCAAGGCACGCCAAGGATAATATAGTCGCTTTGCGTATCATGCTCAAAGCACAATTTATCGTTGTAAAATTTGGTATAGCTACAAAATCCGTTCTTCTTTTGCTTTATTTGGGTGCAGTTGGACGGTTTTTCTATGGTTAGAATATAATTCCTAATATTCTGCAATGACAGGCTCTAAGGATAATAGCAGATCATGATAAAAAGCGTCATTTTTGATGTTGGCCGTGTGCTCTATCAATGGGACTTGCGTCATTTATTCGCTAAACTAATTAATGATCCTGACGAACTTGATTGGTTTTTAGAGAATGTCGTAACGCCCAAATGGCATTTTGAGCATGATGCAGGGCGCGCACTAGCTGATATGGCGGCTGAACGTATTGCGTTATTCCCTAAATATGAAGCCCATATTCGGGCCTATACCATGCGCTTTAATGAAACCATCCCAGGGCCTGTCGAGGGTTCGCTTGAAATAGTGGAAGCATTGGCAGCGCGTGATATGCCGCTTTATGCGATTACCAATTTCGGTGCAGAATTTTGGGATGGTTTCCGCCCAACGGCACCAATTTTTGATCTGTTTGAAGATATAATAGTCTCAGGCCGCGAAAAAATGGTAAAGCCTGATCTAGCGATTTATCGCTTGGCGATTGAACGCTTTAATATTGCCCCCGAAGAATCGCTATTTATTGATGATATGCCTGCAAATATTGCTGTGGCTGAGGAGCTAGGGATTAAGGGACATGTGTTTGATGGCGCCACTGGTCTCAAGACGCGCTTACATGATCTGAATATTTTATAATCGCACAAAAATAATAGAATTTTTCCTCACGGCTGTAAAAAAACTATGCGCATTCATATTCACCCTAGTCATTGCTGGGATGATATGCTTTAGCATGCTGTAATATTATCAAATCTGACGAAGGTGCTTTAATGAATATTCATGAATATCAGGCCAAAGAATTACTTGCTAAATATGATATTGGTATCCCCAAAGGCTTTGCCGCGCATACTGTCGAAGAGGCGGTCGCTGGTGCAAAACAGCTTCCTGGGCCTTTATATGTCGTAAAAGCGCAAATTCATGCGGGTGGCCGCGGTAAAGGCAAATATAAAGAACTTGGCCCTGATGCTGCTGGTGGTGTGCGCCTCTCTAAATCACTTGATGATGTTGAGAAAAATGCTGCAGAAATGCTTGGTAATACGCTCGTAACCATTCAAACGGGAGATGCTGGTAAGCAAGTTAACCGATTATATGTTACCGATGGTGTCGATATAGAAAGCGAATATTATCTCTCTATGTTGGTGGATCGTGCGAGCGGTCAATTGGCGATGATTATCTCGACCGAGGGCGGTGTAGATATTGAAACTGTGGCGCATGATACGCCAGAAAAAATCACCACAATCACAATTGATCCACTGGTTGGTTTTACCGAGGCCGATGGTAAAAAAGCAGCAGCAGCGCTTAAACTTTCGGGTGATTTAGCAGCCGAATGCGAATCTCTTACGGCAAAACTCTATAAAGCCTTTACCGAGATGGATTGCGAGATGGTGGAGATTAACCCACTGGTAGAAACCAAAGATGACCAATTATTGGTACTCGACACCAAAATGAGCTTTGATGGCAATGCATTGTTCCGCCACGCCGATATTGCTGCACTGCGCGATGAAACAGAAGAAGATCCCGCAGAAGTTGAAGCAAGCAAATATGATTTGGCCTATATCAAATTAGACGGCAATATTGGTTGTATGGTCAATGGTGCGGGTCTTGCTATGGCGACAATGGATATCATCAAGCTCAATGGCGCTTTTCCTGCAAACTTTTTGGATGTTGGCGGCGGTGCTACCACCGAAAAAGTGACCGCAGCTTTTAAAATTATTTTGGCCGATCCTGCAGTTGAAGGCATTTTGGTCAATATTTTTGGCGGTATTATGAAATGTGATATTATCGCGCAAGGCATTGTCGAAGCCGCCAAAGAGGTCAACCTCTCTGTGCCGCTTGTTGTGCGTTTAGAAGGCACCAATGTAGAACAAGGCAAAGAGATATTAGCCAACAGCGGCTTGCCTATTGTGCCGGCATCTGATTTGGGTGATGCGGCAAAGAAAATAGTGGCTGAAGTGGCCAACGCTTAATCGCATCTGCATGGTTATGACAAGGCGGTGATGTATCTATCTCCACCTTTTTGTGCTATTAGATTTGATTATTAGCTACCTGTCCAATTGGGTTTTCGTTTTTCAGCAAAAGCGCGTGCGCCTTCTTTGGCGTCATTAGATGCAAAAACTTCACTGCTTAATTCCATCTGTTTACCCCACATTTCCTCGCTTGACCAATCAGGGCGCTCATTAATAATGCTCTTTGTAGCAATAAGAGCAAGCGGACCATTGGCAGCAACTTTTGTAGCCAGTTCTAATGCACCCTCAATAGCGCTGCCATCGGTCACGCGATTAACAAAGCCCATTTCATAGGCGCGCTGTGCGCTAATAAAGTCACCTGTTAGAGCCAATTCCATTGCCATGCGTTTGCCAACAATAGCTGGAAGGCTGAGAAGACCGCCCGCTGCTGCAACCAATGAGCGTTTTACCTCGGGGATACCAAATTGGGATTTATCATTGGCCACGACCAAGTCACAAGCAATAGCCACTTCCATGCCGCCCGCTAGCGCATAGCCTTCAACGGCGGCGATAAGCGGTTTTTTCGGCGGCGATTCAATAAAGCCGGCAAAACCTTTACCTTTAATGGATGGAAGTTCCCCTTTTAAGAAGGCTTTTAAATCCATCCCAGAACAAAATGTGCCGCCAGCACCCGTGATAATAGCCGCATTGATGCTATTATCATTATCCAATGTTTCCATAGCATCAGCAATACCTTCGGCTACGGCTCGGTTGACCGCATTTTTGGCTTCAGGACGATTGATGGTGATGACCAATACGCCATCTTCGGTTTGCGTTAATACTTCGCTCATGATTTTCTCTCTTCTTTATGGGTTGCGTTTTGATAGCCTATTGTAACAAAGGATTGATACAGCCTAAAATTAGCGTGTTTTGGGAAGACCCAAAACATGTTCGCCGATGATATTGCGCTGAATTTCTGATGTTCCGCCGCCAATGGTTGCGGAAAAGCTGTTAAGATAGCTGCGGTGCCAATGGCCATCATCAACGGCATTATCATCGCCGACATAATAGCCTGCTTGGCTGCCCTGAAATTGTAAGGAGAATTGCGTCAATTCTCTAATCATCTCGGTGCGCGCTAATTTGTTCATCAGCGGTAAGCCCATTGGTCTATCGCTATTGAGGGGCGGCATACGGCGGCGTTGGTTATTGAGGTTCTGCGCTTGAATATCGATCATGAATTCGGTTAATTTATCGCGTAATATTGGATCTTCTAACACCGGTTTACCACCGCGCTTTGATGTACGCGCCAAATCAACAATGCTCATCACGTCCATTTCTTTAACGAAATATCCGCCGACAGGATTTACCTTAGCACCACGTTCATATTCGAGGGTTTTCATCGCAACCATCCAACCTTGGCCTTCTTCAGCAACCAAGCTGCTGGTGGGAATGCGCGCATCGGTAAAGAAGCATTGGGTGAAGCCATATTCTCCCGTGAGTTTTTTAATCCGTGTCGTTTCAATGCCTTCAATCTTCATTGGTGATAGAAAAAAGCTTAAACCCGCATATTTATTGGGTGCATCAAAATCGGTGCGCGCAAGCAAAATCATCATATCCGCACGATCACCCAGCGATGTCCAAATTTTTGAACCATTGATAATATATTCATCGCCATCGCGCACGGCCTTGCACTGAGCATTACCAAGATCGCTGCCATTTTCGGGTTCGCTAAACCCTTGGCACCAAATTTCTTCGGCGGAGAGCATAGGCTTGATATAGCGTTTTTTATCTTCTTCGCTGCCCATTTCAAGCAGCAATGGGCCAGCCCAACCATTGCCAATTGCGTTAATCATAATCGGTGCGTCATAGCGCTTCATGATGCGCGTTGCGATACGTTGATAATCGCTGTGCAGTCCGCCGCCGCCATATTCTTTGGGCCAGCTCATGCCCAAATATCCTGCTTCATAGACTTTACACTGCCATTCCCGCAGGAAATCAAATTGCTGATCCGTGCTTACCTCCATAAAGGTGAGCGGTAGCATAAAGCCAGGGTCGGCATGGGTGTGTTGGGCAAACCAAGCATCGCACTCTTGGGTAAATTCGTCTAATTCGGCAGCGGTCGGCTTGCTCATATATTTTCTCCATCTCTCACGCTATTTAATTGCGTGATTAAGGTGGAAATGCAAGCAAAGAATTATTACTTAAACGACTGTAATAATTATATTGGATAGGGGTATCTGCTAATTGATGTTGTCAAGCATGGCAATAAGCGAGTTTTAGCGTAAATTATTTTCAACAATAAATAGGGGTAGTGACTGGGCAATCTTAAAAGATTGAAAGTTCAGATATGTGATTGCGTCATTGGCTCTATAATCGTTCAATCATTCATCAACTAGGTTGGTTATTGGATAACCGCTATCTTCATTTTCTGAGATAGCCTTTAATAAAATTCTATATATGGGACCCCTGATTTTAGGCTATGTTGCTTTGCAATGGGACGTTCTACCTCTATATTTGGTTTTAATGGCTTGGTAAGAGGGCTGATTTTTTGAGAGCGAATGATAGTAGCACTCGCAACCAGCGTGATCCGAACTTTTTTGGACTCGACAGTCTTTTGAACAGAGATACCATCATTTGAATTTTTCACATTTGTCTGTACAGAATGTTGCGCTGTTAACGGCGTATTTTGCATTATTATAGCCGTAAAGATAAATATACTCATTCCTTACAAAAACGATAATTACAGTATTAATCACAGGACATTAACCATCATTGGGAAGAGAATAATCAGTTGCACTTTATAGCTTGAATGATGAACCATCATTATGCCCCATATATGGACAAACTCTATCATAAGATTAATATGAATGTCAGAATTATTAGAAATAACCAGCGTCAATATTTCTGAACATAAATTAGATATAATAGAGAATCGGTCTATGTTCTGAATCAATATCGCTCATATGTACAATAGACATTGCGTGCTTATCATTGCTTTGCTAATGGCAGCTTCCTACCTCATCATGG
>CALDZL010000027.1 GCA_937944295.1 uncultured Sphingorhabdus sp. | reverse complement strand
ATCGGATTAGCATCAATATCGGCTGCATGGGCGGGGATCATGAATTTTTGACCATCGGGCTTTTCAATTTCCAGCACTTCACCCGCACCATAATTCTCAACCATACAGATTGTACCAATCGCATCGCCTATATCGCTAACGCAGGACAAACCGATCAAATCGCTATAGTAAAACTCATCATCATCTAGCTCTGGCAATTCTTCGTGCGGGACCATTAATTGCGTACCACGCGCTGCCTCGGCCATATTGCGGTCGGTTAATTCTGCGAACCGTGCCACTGCACCAATTTTGTGCGGGCGAATTTTTTTCAGGGTCAATGCCCCATCGTTAAATATCTTATATTTTTTTAAGCTCGCTAAATCTTGGGTAAAGATTTTCAAACGAACTTCTCCCGTCACACCATGCGCACCAGCAATGGCAGCAAGCATGACAGGAGCTTTATCTTTGGCAGCCGCCATAAAGGATTAACCTTCTGCTTTTTCTTCGCTTGCTTCTGGAGCAGGAGCTTCTTCAGCGGATGCCTCTTCAACAGGAGCAGCCGCAGCTTCTTTAGCCGCTTCTTCTGCAGCGGCCGCTTTTTCGGCTTTCTCTTCAGCGCGTTCGGTGGCTTTTTCACCTGGTTTCGCTTTATTTGGGTTATTGCGCGCTTTGCGCTCTAATAAACCAGCAGCATCTAAGAAACGCGCAACACGATCGCTTGGCTGCGCTCCAACTGCAAGCCAATGTTTTGCACGTTCAGTATCAATTTTCACACGCTCTTCGCTATCTTTGGGAAGCTGTGGTTGATAGTGACCAATACGCTCAATATATTTACCATCGCGCGGCGCACGCACATCCGCTACAACGATGCGGTAATAAGGGCGTTTTTTGGAACCGCCGCGTGATAATCTAATTGCAACTGCCATTCTATATTCCTTTTCTTTAACTCAATATCTAATTCTTAAACTCAATCTCTAAATTCTTATTTTTTATTCAATAATCTTGCTATATCAGGCGGTAATCCCCCGCCGCCGCCGCCAGGGCCGCCCAATCCAGGTGGCAATCCCTGCCCCATACCCGAGAGCGCATCATTTAAGCCTTCTTCAGCATTGCCGCCTTTGCCAAACATAGCTGCGAGGCCTTTTAAGCCGCCCATTTTCTTTATCTTCTTCATTGCACCAGACATTTCTTTGTGCATTTTCAAAAGCTTATTTACATCTTGAACGGTCGTGCCAGATCCTTTGGCGACGCGAATTTTGCGTTTTGCATTCAGCAGAGCAGGTTTTTCACGTTCAACCTTCGTCATGCTGCTAATGATCGCATCCATTCGCAATAAAACTTTATCATCCATCGCACCAGCGGCCATAGCAGCCTTTGCTTTTTTCATACCGGGCATCATCCCCGCCAAAGCACCAAGACCGCCCATTTTGGTCATTTGCTGCAATTGAGAACGCAGATCATTCATATCAAACTGACCTTTGGCCATGCGCTCGGCCATTTTTTCAGCATCTTCTTTTTCAACAGCAGCAGAAGCTTTTTCAACCAAGCCAACAACGTCACCCATCCCCAAGATACGATTGGCAACGCGATCGGGGTAAAAAGGCTCAATCGCATCAAGCTTTTCACCAACGCCTGCGAATTTAATCGGTTTGCCCGTAACCGCACGCATAGAGAGAGCCGCACCACCACGCGCATCGCCGTCCATGCGTGTTAAAACTACACCTGTTAGTTCAACTTGCTCGTTAAAATTTTGCGCGACATTAACGGCATCTTGCCCCGTAAGCGAATCCACAACGAGCAATATTTCTTGCGGATTGCTAGTCTTGGCGATTTGTGCCATTTCGTCCATCAATTGCTGGTCAACATTCAAACGGCCTGCCGTATCAAGCATCAATATGTCATAGGATTGCAATTTGGCAGATTGCATGGCGCGTTTCGCAATTTCAACGGGCTGCTGCCCTTCGACAATAGGAAGCGTATTCACTTCAATTTGCTCACCAAGCGTTGCCAATTGCTCTTGGGCTGCAGGCCGATTAACATCCAGTGATGCCATCATCACTTTTTTGCCTTGCTTATCGCGCAATAATTTTGAAATTTTGGCTGTTGTTGTGGTTTTACCGCTGCCTTGTAGACCCACCATCATTATAACAACTGGTGGAGATGCCGCCAAATCCAATTCGCTGGCCTGCGCACCCAACATATCAACAAGTGCATCATTTACGATTTTAACGACTTGCTGGCCTGGTGTGATTGATTTTAATACGGATTGACCAATCGCCTTTTCGGTAACAACATCAACAAATTGACGAACAACAGAAAGCGCTACATCAGCTTCAAGAAGGGCGATACGAACTTCGCGCATTGCCTCGCGCACATCCTTTTCGTTCAGCGCACCGCGACCTTTTAAACGATCAAAGACGCCGCCAAGGCGGTCACTTAATTTTTCAAACATGTCGACCTCCTTCATAAATCATTAGACGTTCCAATAATTTAGATAGCTAACAAAAAAGCGCCGGCGGGCGATAATTCGCTGACCAGCGTTGCATAACAACTAAAGTATAAGGAAGTCTGCGCTTCTGCATAGGCAATTAGTCATTTATACTGATATTGCAACTATTTTTATCATTAATAGAGAATTTAACCAAATATTGAGTATTTTCATTGCATGGGTACACCATGGATAAGAAAATAAATAATAGTGAGCAAAAGCTTGTCACAGGAAACTCAACTATCATAGCTGATAAAACGAAGACTTATGCTATTTATGCTATAGCATTGATAATGTTTGTGGGCATTGGTGGTCAAGTAAGTGCAGATACTCTACATTTATTTAGAGGACGCTCAGAGGGCGCAGACCAAGCCATGGTCACTGCTCTTATCTTAAATGTAGCCCTTATCCTGCTCATTTGGCGCCGTACAGCTTCACTAAAAGATGAAGTTGATATTTATAAAAAAGCAGAGGTAAGAGCACAACATCTTGCCGTTACAGATCCTCTAACCAATCTCTATAATCGTCGCGCCGTAAAAGAGAAAACTGTCGAACTAAGTGCACGTGCTTCTCGCCGTGGGAAAACTATCAGCTTTCTGATGGTTGATTTAGATGGCTTTAAAAAAGTGAATGATCTTTTTGGCCACGATAGCGGCGATCATTTGTTACGCGAAGTCGCTGATCGTATGCGCGATATAGCCCCACCTAGCAGTATATTATCGCGCTTGGGCGGTGATGAATTTGGAATTTGTGTTGTATTCGAGCCAGAATATCCTGAAACAATCGATCGTCTTGCAGAAGATTTAATTGAAGCACTTGCAAAACCAGTAACTATTGATGGTACATCGCACAATATAACGGCTTCTATTGGTATCAGCCGCCCTGATTTGGACTGTAGCTCTATCGATATGCTGATTAGAAGAGCGGATATTGCACTTTATGCCGCTAAGAAAAATGGGAAAAATGGTTATAATTGGTTCGAGGGCGGTATGGAGGTTGAGCTTCGTACACGCAATAGCCTGGAAGCAGACATTAGAAACGCCATTCCAAATGACGAATTTGTTCCTTATTTTGAACAACAAGTTGATTTGATTACTGGTAAATTGGTCGGCTTTGAAATGTTAGCGCGCTGGGTGTCGCCTATTCGCGGGCTAATCCCACCCGATGAATTTATCCCTGTAGCAGAAGAAACAGGCATGATTGGCGATCTCTCCATGAGTATCATTAGAAAAGCTCTGATTGAAGCCAAAGATTGGGACCCATCGCTGACAATATCAGTGAATATTTCACCCGTACAATTACGCGATCCATGGCTTGCCCAAAAAATAGTGAAATTATTGGTTGAAACGGGTTATCCAGCAAACCGCCTAGAAGTTGAAATAACCGAATCTTCATTATTCAAAAATTTGAGTCTTGCGCAATCCATTGTCGGCAGTCTTAAAAACCAAAATATTAAAATCGCTTTGGATGATTTTGGTACAGGCTACAGCTCCCTCTCCCATTTAAGAGCATTACCTTTTGACCGCATAAAAATCGATCGCAGTTTTATATCCAATATGAATGATGATAGTGAAAGCGAGGCTATTGTAAATGCAATAGCAGGATTAGGTGCGAGCTTATCTGTACCTATAACAGCCGAGGGCATCGAAGATGATAGCGTCATTCAGCGTCTCAGCAATTTGGGCTGCACAAAAGGTCAAGGCTATTATTATGGCAAACCACTGTCCATTGAGGATGCCCGAACATTATTAGTCAAAAATAATCTTATTCCAAGCAAACGAAATCAAGAAAATGGCATGAAAAATAAAAAAGATACAGTCATGGATGCAACGGATACAATCATAGAGCAGCATCGTAGCGCACTATAATATCCAATCTTAAACATTGTGTAACAGGCTAGTTACTAATATGCTGGACTTAGCGGCTAGCGCTGATTAAATCGCTTGCATGAATAAGACTATTTTTCATAAAATGCACGGCTTAGGCAATGATTTCATCATTGTAGATGAACGCAGCATGCAAAACCCTATTGACCGCGACAAAATTGCAGCGGCTTCTCAACGCCACACTGGCATTGGCTGTGATCAATTCATTATCCTGATGGATAGCAAATTAGCCGACGTGAAAATGGAAATATATAATAGCGATGGCAGTAAAGTTGGCGCTTGCGGCAATGCATCACGCTGCGTCATATCATTATTAGGACAAAATGCCTCTATTGAAACAGATGGCGGTTTAATCTCTGGCCGCTTCCATAACTCGCAAATAGAAATGGATATGGGCGCTCCCAAATTTGAGTGGCAAGATATTCCCCTAGCCTATGCCGTTGACAGCAAAAACCTTCCTGTCGGCTGGGAAGGTTTAAACAATGGTTTTTGCGTTAATGTAGGGAATCCCCATATCATTTTCTTTGTGGATGATATGGAATTGATTGATATAAAAACTCTCGGCCCAATTATCGAAAATGATGCAATATTTCCCGAAAAAATTAATGTGAATATTGCATCCATAAATGATGGCGAGATTAATCTGCGGGTTTGGGAGCGCGGCGCTGGTCTGACCCATGCTTGCGGTACAGGCGCCTGCGCAACTGCTGTTGCCGCCTTGTCAAAAAAACTATTGAACTCTCCTGTGAAGGTTAATTTGCCTGGCGGTTCCCTAATGATAACATGGACAGAGGATAGCATATTGATGCGCGGCGATGCTGTGCATGTCTTCAAAGGTGAAACCGATTGGGATGCTTTTTGATGGGCAAATCATCACAAGTTATCACTATGGGATGCCGCCTTAACATGGCAGAGAGCAATGCCATGCTGCAACAATTACAGTCCCATGAAGAAAATGACGATGTGATCATTGTCAATAGCTGCGCTGTTACCAATGAGGCTGTTCGCCAAACCCGTCAAGCCGTTCGCCGCGCAAAACGTGATAATCCATCAGCAAAATTAGTGGTGACGGGATGCGCCGCGCAAGTT
>CALDZL010000026.1 GCA_937944295.1 uncultured Sphingorhabdus sp. | reverse complement strand
TTGTGCATCTGCTTCGATTATTTTTACTGCCTTAGCAGCAGCTTCCTTAATGGACTTTGCTTCTTTTTCAACTGCATCAACATTCTGCTCGATAATTTCTTCTAACTCTTCTTTATCGCTTTTTTGCGGTATTTCCTCGCCGCTATTGCAAGCGGACAGAGCCAATATAAAGCCTATTGAAAGAGAAGAAGAAATCTTACCTTGCATCATTTATTGTCCAATTTACCTTCATAATTGGCGAGTTCGCGTAATGTCAGCGCCCAAGCAGCAACATTTTGCTGCACATCGGCCTTATCAATCTTATCAAGTGTATCATCGGGCGTATGGTGCAGATCAAAATATTTAAGACCATCTTGTTGTAAATCAATAATGCCAAGATTTTGCGCACGGATGATCGGACCAATATCAGCCCCACCGCCAGCGGGCAATGATGATGCAACAATCCCCAGAGGATGCAATGCTCTCGCTATCCTATCTTGTAATGGCTTCGCGCTAGCTGGCAGGGCAAAATCAACGCGCCAAACAGCTCCTGCGCCAAAATCGGACTCCATAGCAAGCGCGTGATTGGTACCCGCATGTTTTTCCGCATAATCTTTGCCGCCCCATATACCAACTTCTTCGGCACCTGCCCAAAATAGGCGAATAGTGCGTTTCAACTTGCCCGTTTTCTTAAGATGTTTGGCTGCCGCAGTGATGATACCGCAACCCACTGCATCATCAATAGCGCCTGTGCCCAAATCCCAGCTATCCAAGTGACAGGCGATGATAATCATACCCAGATCAGGATTGCTGCCCACCACATCGGCATAAACATTACCCGATGTCTGCATACCGATATTTTTGGGTGTTAGTTTTAATTTCATGCGCACAGGCTTTCCGCGCTTTATGATACGTTGCAGATTTTCTGCATCAGGAATCGACAAAGCCGCCGCAGGAATAGCATTAACGCCGTCTGTAAAATTGGTGTTTCCTGTGTGCGGATTACGGTGATAATCGGTGCCAGCCGACCGAATGACGATAGCAGCAGCACCTTTTTGCGATGCGATGCTGGGCCCAACAAAGCGGGCTGGTCCAAAAGAACCATAGCTAGAGCCATCTTGTGTTGGAATTTGATTATGGCTTACAAATGCAATTTTGCCAGTCAAGCTGCCATCGGGGGCTGCGCGAAGATCATCCAATGTGTGGAAATAGACGACTTCGCCTTCTAATCCAGCCTCTCCCGTTGATGCGCTATTACCAAGCGCCGTTAATGTTAGGTTTTGCGGGAAGGGTGATAAGATGCGCGCGCTTTCATCGCCGCGAACCCATGTTGGCATTTGAAATTCTTCTAATGTGACATTATCAAAACCCTCGGCTTTTAAGCGTTTCAAAGCCCAAGCACGGCCTCTTGCTTCGGCTTCGGTACCCGCTTGGCGGGGGCCAACTTCGGTGGTTAAATCCTCTGTAATATCATAAGCTATCGTATCATTAGAAGCCGTTTCAAGCAGCGCATCTTGGGCATAAGACATAGTGCTACTTATTGATAAGGCAGCTATTACAGCGGTTGATTTTAAAAGGTAGGGGCGAGCATTATTAATCATATTTTTCATAACCCATATTTGATAACGGCTTTTAACAACATTGCAACGCTTGAAACTGTTTTGCAATGTAAGACTTCTGCCCCTAATTGGTCTTGCGATGAAGCTGGCGATTGGTTAGGGAGCGTCAATATTTAAATTCAACCAATTATCGACTTAAAAACTGGGAATATCCCCAATATTATGTCCTTAAAAAAGAAAGAGTATAACCATGGCTGCGCAATATAGCTTTGTTATGAAGAATATGACCAAAACCTTCCCTGGTGCCAATAAACCAGTGCTAAAGGATATTCATCTGCAATTCTATCCCGATGCCAAAATCGGTATTGTTGGTCCCAATGGTACGGGTAAATCCACTTTGATGAAGATCATGGCGGGTTTGGATACTGATTTTACGGGCGAAGCTTGGCCGGGTGAGGGTATCACTGTTGGCTATTTGGCACAAGAACCTGAGCTTGATGAAAGTAAAAGCGTTAAAGAAAATGTCATGGACGGCGTGCGCGAAGTGGCTGATTTGGTCGAGCGCTTTAATGAAATATCTACTATCATGGGCGATCCACCCGAAGATGCTGATTTTGATTCGCTGATGGGTGAAATGGGCGAGCTACAAGAGAAAATCGATGCTGTTGATGGTTGGACGCTCGATAATCAGCTTGAAATTGCGATGGAGGCATTGCGCTGTCCTCCAGGCGATTCTGAAGTGTCTAATTTGTCGGGCGGTGAAAAACGCCGCGTTGCCCTGACGCGGCTTTTGCTAGAAAAACCGGATATTCTCTTGCTTGATGAACCTACCAACCATTTGGATGCTGAATCGGTATCTTGGTTAGAGAAACATCTTACCGATTATCCAGGCAATGTGATACTTGTTACCCACGATCGCTATTTCCTCGACAATGTGGTGAGCTGGATTTTGGAGCTCGATCGCGGACGTTATTTTGTCTATGAGGGAAATTATTCGCTTTATCTTGAAAAGAAAGTGAAACGCCTTGAACAAGAAGCGCGCGAAGATGCAGGCAAACAAAAAGCGATAGCCGATGAATTGGCTTGGATACGCCAATCACCCAAAGCGCGGCAAACCAAATCCAAAGCGCGTATTAAATCTTTCGATCAATTGGTCGAAGCACAGGAAAACCGTGCACCTGGAAAAGCGCAGATCGTTATTCAAACGCCCGAACGTCTTGGCGGAAAAGTTATAGAAGCGCAGGGCCTTACCAAAGCATTTGGTGATAAATTATTATTTGAAAATTTGGACTTTCTGTTACCTCCAGGGGGTATTGTTGGTGTGATCGGCCCCAATGGTGCGGGTAAAACCACATTGTTTAAGATGATCATTGGACAAGAAACCCCTGATAGTGGTTCTATCAGTGTCGGTGAAACGGTGAAATTGGGTTTTGTCGATCAAAGCCGTGATGATCTGGATGCTAAGAAAAATGTGTGGGAAGAGATTTCTGATGGCCATGATTATATGACGCTGGGCAAGCATGAGATGTCAACGCGCGCTTATGTCGGAGCATTTAACTTCAAAGGAGGTGATCAGCAGAAAATTGTTGGTAAATTGTCGGGTGGTGAGAGAAACCGCGTGCATATGGCAAAGATGCTCAAAGAAGGCGGTAATGTGCTGCTACTCGATGAACCGACCAATGATTTGGACGTCGAAACATTGGCCGCATTAGAAGAGGCTCTGGAGAGTTTTGCTGGCTGTGCTGTGGTTATTTCGCACGATCGATTCTTCCTAGATAGGCTTGCAACGCATATCTTAGCATTTGAGGGCGATAGCCATGTGGAATGGTTTGAAGGCAATTTTGAGGCCTATGAAGAAGACAAACGCAGAAGATTGGGTGATGCAGCAGACCGTCCAACGCGGGTGGCTTATAAAAAATTAACGCGGTAATTTGGCAATTATAGCTGTGATTAAACTTATGGGATCAACCAGTTTGAATTCCAATCTTTTCCGCTGCGCTTAAAACTTGCGGCTCTATTTCCTTTACTGCTTAAAAACATCCAATCTATCTGATGGATAGTAATCAGCAATATAGCAAAGTTTTGACGGCCATTCTCGCTTTCTTCGATTGTTGGACGGCGCGATTGCAGATCATCCGTCAATCCTGATGTAGGCTTGGCAATTGTTGTCCCTGATCCAGGTTCGCATAGATAACATCTGCGGCCCATAGTATCGGTATTGGCCCAAGCTGCATTGGCCTCATCTCCGCCCTCAATAATTTCGCCCTTACCATATAATTTTAGTTGAACCCGCTTATCAGGATCATAGGCTAACACAGACATATTATCATTATGTCCAATTTCCTGTACCTTGAGAGAACGCGCATCGGTATGAAAACGCAGACTATTATGGGTTGGGTTAAATTCCCGTAATACCATGACTCGTTGATTGGGAATTTGGTTCGTGCCTATTGATGCTACAACAGGTGTATGTATGGGAGATTTACGCTGCGTCGCGGCTATCTCTAAATGCTTAAAACAGCTCTGTAAAATATCACTAAGTTCAGCATTATCTATTGTGTCGATACTATCAAGCTCTAGCATATTTATCCTATAATTATATATTTTAGACTGGCAACTTTGCCCTCTTATCGCTATCTGGAGGATTATGGAAATAGTTAAAAATCTCCCCGATGGTAAATCATCAATAGATGACAATAATAATATCGAAGATAAGCCTGTGCGCCAGCGTAAACCCGATTGGATTCGCGTTAAAGCCCCAACCAGCAAAGGCTTTGCCGAAACCAAGAAATTGATGCGCGAGCTGAACCTCAATACGGTATGCGAAGAGGCTGCTTGCCCAAATATTGGCGAATGTTGGACCAAAAAACATGCAACGGTGATGATATTGGGTGATGTGTGTACGCGCGCTTGTGCTTTTTGCAATGTCAAAACGGGTATGCCGCGCATTGTCGACCCAAAGGAACCGCAGCATACGGCCGATGCGGCTGCCGCTATGGGCTTAGAGCATATTGTAGTGACTTCGGTGGACCGTGATGATTTGCCCGATGGCGG
>CALDZL010000025.1 GCA_937944295.1 uncultured Sphingorhabdus sp. | reverse complement strand
ATTGGCGCCATCACTGTCCATGATGGCAAGGCGTTTCACGCGCTTATTCTTGGGGCCAGTTTCGGCGATATAGGCGATGCGGCTGTCAAAAAAGGGCGCTTCACCCGTAAGGCGAGCATAAATAATATCGCTGCATTTATGCGCTGCTCTGCGCCAATCGCCTGGGGTAACGGTAAAACCGCTGCGCGTTGTTTCTTTGCTGAATGTTACGTCATAAAGGTAACAACCAACGGTAATATTGCCGCCATCTGCGCTTTGGACAAAACCTTGGATCAACTGATCGGTATTGCGGCCTTGCCAGTGGCCATATTGTGGTGATGTAACCTCGGCAAGCGAGATTTTTTTCACTCTGTTAGGGCCGATAGCATTAAAAATACCGCTATTATTGAGGTTATCAGTAATAACTTTGGCGATATTCTCACCCAATTGTGTTGTGCTGCCTGCATCAGTGCGCACATCATTGGGCGTTACGAGCGCAGGTATGGCAACAATGCGTTGTCCCTCAACATTTACTGTTACAACTTCGGGGCCTTGTGGTGCCTCAACCTCCAATACAGGCGGCGCTTCTTCCTGTGCATAGCTTGGTATAGCAATAAAGCCAAAAAGGGCGAATGATATTTTATAACAAGATAATTTATATAAGGTCATTTTGTGTTAAACTCCATTGGCCATTTTTTCCAAACGGCATAATTATCTTCGGGCAAGTTTTTAAAAGGGGCAGCGGCTCTAATAGCATCACTAACACATTCTTTATGCAGCCCTGCTTGGGCTCTATTGCTGCTATTAATTCCGCGTTGGTTTATCCCCGTAATGCTGATTAGGCCACCATTTTTATTGAGATTTAAAGTAGCTGCAGTTGTAATCTTATTGACATCAACGCCAGACGGTGCGCAGCGTTTAAAATAGCGCTCAACTTGAGAGCTAAGACTGACCTTTACCGAACGGCGCACCTCAGCAGCGGTTTGTGATGCTGGTGTTCCTGATGTATTGCCGCGTCCAGCAAAACCATTTTTTCTGCGTTCTTCTGCTCTTGCTTTCGCATCTGCGCGACGCTTGGCCTCGGCCCGTTTCTTAGCATCTTCTCTTTTCTTTGCTTCCGCCCTCTTTTTAGCGTCAGCTTTCTTTTTTTCTTCGGCCTGAAGCTTTGCATTTGCTCTTTTTGTAGCTTCAGCCCTTTTTCTATCTTCTGCTGCTTTATTATCCTTTATCTGCGGTTTTGGCTCATTAGGTTCGCTCGTTTCCTCTGGTTCGCTTTCCAAAGGTTCATCGGGTGCTAATTCCTCGACTAATTCTTCTTCTGCGGATGGTGCTGGCTCTTCTTGGATAGCATCAGGTGCGGTTGAAATATCGGCAATGTCGGCTACAATATCAACCGAAATGGAGGCTTGCTGCGGTTGCAATTTTTCATCGGAGAGGGAGCCGATATAAAATCCGCCCATCAGCCCAGCATGGCCCAGCAAAGCCAATCCCAAACCAATTTTCTCAAACCGTTCCATTTGGCCTATTTACTCCACACTAGATGAACCGTCTGTGACTGACGTATCAGAATCGCTCTGCGAAATATTAGCTTCTGATTTTGCTTCTGATACGCTAGTTTGACTTGTTTCTGACGTGGACTCCGATTCAATTGCGTCTGATGCAATAGGGCCAGTTATTAAGCTAATTTGGTTCAGTCCTGCAGCATTTAATTCACCCATCACCAAAACTACGCGGCCATAATTAATGTCTTTATCGCCGCGCAATAATATTTGTGACTTCTCTTCGCTCTCTTCGTCTTTTGCTGTGATTGCGGCAAAACTGGTGGCCAATTGGTTTGGCGCAATTTCATCCCCATCAATATATATTATGCCGTCTTGGTCTATGGCGACTTCGATAGGGTCTTTTTGTTGCTCCAGCGGCTTTGCACTGCTTTCTGGCAAATTCACTGGCACGCCCGCAACCAACAAAGGCGCCGTTACCATGAATATGATAAGCAGCACCAACATTACATCCACAAAAGGGGTAACATTAATCTCGGCCATTGGAGCGCGGCGTGAACGCCGACCACTTGTTGCGCCACTTGAAACATTCATACCCATTATGATTCACGCTCCAATTCGCGACTTAATGTACCATGAAAGCTGTCGGCAAAGCGGCCCAGCTTAGCCTCATATTGGTTCAGCCTATGCGAAAATCTATTATAGGCAATAACGGCTGGGATCGCTGCAAATAGGCCAATGGCTGTTGCGAATAATGCCTCTGCAATGCCTGGGGCAACAACGGCGAGTGAGCTATTTTGTTCCGCCGCGATGGCGGTAAAACTGCGCATAATACCCCATACTGTTCCAAATAGACCAACAAAGGGTGCAACCGAACCTGTCGTGGCCAAAAAATTTAGTCGGTTTGCCAATTTATCAACCTCTTGCGCGATGCGGGCATTCATGCTGCTGCTTAGTCTCTCACGTGTACCTGCACGGTCAATTACTGTACCATTGGTGGAACGTCGCCATTCAGCAATGCCAGATGCAAATACGCGGGCAATAGGAAGACTATCTTGACCATATGCAGTATAAAATTTATCAATATTTT
>CALDZL010000024.1 GCA_937944295.1 uncultured Sphingorhabdus sp. | reverse complement strand
TGATATTCGCGTGGTAAGCTTTACCAGCAATGTTGCGTTGAAAAAAATCGTTGACTATTATTATTCACTGGCGCGCCATACGGGCTATACTGCTGAATATGTGCTACGCGAGGGTGAGCATACATTGGGCGGCGTTCGTGACAGTGATGGTGGTGCTTATGTGATCACATTTAATGCACGTCCTGCGGGCGGTACGGCGGTAGATATTGTCGCCAATAATGGCCGCTAATCGCTGAGATATGTTATATGAAGAAGGGGCTTTTCAGTCCCTTTTTTATGTGTGTTAGATAGAGGAGTCTTTGACTCTGAAGTGATTATCAGGAACAAGACAAGCCGTAGAAAATTTATTACGGTGTTTTAATATAATGTCTGAAAGTGATAGAAGTTCAAACTATACAACTAAAATAGTAGGATTGTTTGCGGCTTTAATTGCTTCAATAATAGCCATTGGAGTTTTATCATACTCTTATCATCTTGGTTCTCTATCAACTATTAAAGTTATTGTTACAGAGCATAATCAAGCAGAGTATTCCGATTATACTGCCAGTAGAATAGAGAATTGTCATTCAAACACTGATCCTTTGCTGCTGAGAGAATGCATTGAAGAATCTATAGCAGACAACTATGAAAATCAGAGGTATGAGCGTGACCTTCAAGCCCAAAGTGAGATGGCTGATTGGGCTTTTTTGCTGTTGGTCGTATCTAGCTTTAGCCTTTTTATAACTGCTATTGGAACCAGCTTTTTGTTCTGGCAAATAACCCTTACACGTAAGGCAGTTGAAGATACTGGCGAAGCTACCAAAGCTATGTTAGAAGCTAATAATATTGCCCTTAATGCTCAAAGAGCTTGGGTTTTCGTTAAAGACATTAAAATCCTTCAACATCCAGAAGGAAGCATAATTCAAATTATTTTTCATAATTATGGTGAATGGCCTGCGATGAAGTTTTGCAAAAGTGCTGTCATTGAAAACGAACCCTACCCATTTTGGGCTACCCCTATTGAGAAACCTAATTATGATAGCGCTAGTTTTATCCCGCCTAGACAAGAAGAGGTTTTCGAAATGGAAAAATTTATCCTCAAAGATAGAGAAGGGATGAAACATCGCCTTAGCCTATCTTGGCAGTACGAAACCCCCACTGGCACACACCTTGAGAATCAAGACTGGGTTATAGATTGCGTTAATAGTATTTGGGACAAGAGGAAAATGGTTCCTACTGACAGCATTAATTATAAGAAAAACTAACAATAATTCAATAATGCTCTACTCCCTCGGTTTCGAGCAAAATTTCGCAAGGGCTATCTCCCAGGGTCACTTGCTAGAAATTCTAAATTTAACATTGCTGGTATTTTCCTCTTTCAGCAAATAAGTTGCGTAAATGGGGTGATAAAAGCTATGGGCAAAGCATGCAGCTTAAAACAGTCTTAGCTTTATGACGATAATGTCCTCAATTACGCCTACATTATTGGTCATGGCTGGCGGCGCCATAGGTGCTGCACTGCGCTTTCATGCTGGGCGATTACTGGGCTCGCTGTTTAGCTGGGGCGTGTTTCCCGTTGGGACATTGATGATCAATATCGTCGGGGGATTCTTTATGGGCATTTTAATGGCAATCTTGTTGCGTGATCAGGCTGAAATATCACCTTATGCAGAAAATTACCGCTTATTATTGGGTGTGGGTTTATTGGGTGGTTTTACGACTTTTTCAGCGTTTAGTTTAGAAATGGCAATGATGATCGAGCGCGGTCAATGGGGAATGACCCTATTTTATGCAGCGCTATCAGTGGCTTTGGCATTATTGGCGCTCTTTGTGGGCATGGTTTTGATACGGTGGGCATTGTGAGCAAAATTAGCGATGATGTGCAGACTTTTACTGTAGAGGCAGATGATGAAGGCATTAGGTTAGACCGCTGGTTTAAACGCCATATGCAGCAGGTTTCCTTTGCCATGGTATCGCGTTGGTCACGAACGGGGCAATTGCGTGTTGATGGGAAACGGGCCGATCCAGGGCTTCGTATAGAGGCAGGACAGATTATTCGTGTGCCGCCCATCGAAGAGCAGAACGATCGTCCACTGCCACGGCAGCGTATGGCGCTGACCGAGAGTCAAATTGCTATGGCGCAAGATATGGTGGTTTATAAAGATAAATCAGCGATTATTATTAATAAACCTCCGGGGCTTGCCACTCAAGGCGGTACCAAAATGACCCAGCATGTCGATGGTTTACTCGATGCACTTTGTTATGAAAATGATCACAGGCCAAAATTGGTTCATCGTTTGGATAAAGATACATCGGGTGTGCTTTTGTTAGCGCGCACGGCGGGCAGTGCATCGCATTTCTCAAAACATTTTTCTGGACGTAGTGCGCGCAAAATATATTGGGCGATTGTCATGGGTGTTCCCAATATTGACGATGGAATTATTGATCTGCCTCTGGGTAAGCAACCCTCATCGGGCGGTGAGAAAATGCATGTTGATGAAGAAAATGGCCAGAGTGCGAAAAGCCGCTATCGTATCATCGAACCTATTGGCAAGCGTGCTGCTTGGGTCGAGCTTACCCCCTATACAGGGCGTACGCATCAATTGCGTGTTCATATGGCAGCGATAGGTCATCCAATCGTTGGCGATGGAAAATATGGTGGTAAAGAGAGTTTTCTTGCGGGCGAGATTAGCCGTAAAATGCATCTTCATGCGCGGCGCCTTCGTATTGCAAATCCAGCGGGCGGTAAGCTTGATGTGCGGGCTGATTTGCCAGAGCATTTTGTTGCGACTATGGATGCTTTGGGATTGGATGCGAGTGATGGCGATTTGCTGATTGACGAAGGCCGTGGCCCCGTTACCAAGGCCATTAAAAAGAAAATTGCCAAAAATCATAGCAAATCAATGCGTAAAGAGCAGCGCGGTGAGAGGCGCTCTAGGGGGGATACGCCGCGTGCTAAAAAAGCTGCGGGTAAAGTTAAAACGAGAATATCCGACTATAAACCTGCGCGCAAATCTGGTCCGACCAAAGGCAAAGGGTCGTTTAAAAAGAAAGGAGGGCGGTGATGCACCCTAATTCTGATTTTCGTTGGCCCGATAAAAATGGCAGTGCGCGTGCCGCAATGGAAGCGATGATTGCGCAAATTGGCTTTGGAATGATATTTGCGGACACCGCTAATGGCCCAAGGGTTGCGCATGTTCCGCTATTTTACACAGGTGATGGGGCGCTGCAATTCCATCTGGCAAATGGCAATGCGCTGACAAAATATTTGGGCGGCATGAATGCTCTATGCGTGGTTAATGGCCCCGATAGCTATATCAGCCCCGATTGGTATGATAGCGATAATCAAGTGCCGACGTGGAATTATATGGCGCTCGAACTAGAGGGGCCTGTTCGCAAAATGAATCAAGAAGGTTTGCTGGCCCATCTGGATGATTTGAGCCGTGTAAATGAAGAAAAATTAGCGGATAAAGAACCATGGACTATGGACAAGATGGATCAATCTTTGTTGCAAAAAATGACCAGAGCCATCACGGGGTTTGAGATGGAAGTGAAAGCATGGCGCGATACGCTAAAACTTAATCAAAATAAGAGCGATGGTGAGCGCGCATCAGTGACGAATAGACTTCATGATAATGGTCAATTGGCAATGGCGCATCTGATGCGAAATATTACCAAATGAGCAATAAATTGGCCTTATTTGATTGCGATGGCACTTTGATTGATAGCCAAGCCAATATCTGTATGGCGATGGAGCAGGCGTTTGAGGTGATGGGTTTAACGCCTCCACCGCGTCCTGAAATACGCCATATTGTTGGATTAAGCTTGTTTGAAGCCGCAGCGCATCTCTTGCCGCAAGAAGATGCAACATTGCATGAAAAATTAGCGGGGCATTATAAGCAAGCCTTTTATGATCTGCGCGGCAAGGGTCTTGTGCATGAACCGCTTTATGATGGCATTAAAGAATTGATTGTTGCGCTTGATGATGCGGGTTGGATGCTTGGCGTTGCAACGGGGAAATCTGACCGTGGTTTAGAACGTTGCCTAAGCGAGCATGAAATGAAGTCTTATTTTGTCTCTCTGCAAACCGCCGATCGGCATCCGTCTAAACCGCACCCATCGATGGTGCATCAGGCCATGGCCGATGCAGGCAGCGATGCCAATCATACGGTGATGATTGGTGATACCAGCTTTGACATGGAAATGGGCAGGGCCGCTGGCTGCAAAACGATAGGGGTAAGCTGGGGCTATCACTCGCTTGCAATATTAGAAGCAAGCGGAGCTGATGTTTGTGTTCACACGATGGATGAATTACGCGCTGTATTAGCAGGTTTTGAGAGTAAATTATGAACGGCAATCAACAAAAAAACGCTTTAAGTAAATATTTAACCATTGGTATCGTGCGGATCATGGGCATTGCTATGATGGCGGTTGGCTTTGCTATTTTGCTCAATGATTTTCTTGCCCTAGAGGCTTTTATTGGTTTTTCATTAATATTTGTTGGTGCTTTTGAATTTATACTTATGCCGATACTTTTGGCCCGTGTATGGAAAACTCCTGATGATAAAAATAATAATAAAAACGCAGGTATAGAGAAATAATGAAGCGTTTCTATAAAGAGGTTACTACGCATTTAACAGAAGATGGCCATGTAATATTGCTTGATGGCAAGCCCGTTAAAACACCGATGCGCCGCGCACTATCACTGCCCAACGCACAGATGGCGGATGCGGTAAAATATGAATGGGATGCACAAAGCGAAGAAATTGATCCAGCCTTCATGGTGATAACGGGATTCGCCAATGCAGCAATTGACCGTGTTGCCGATGATCGGGAGACTTTCGTCCAAAATATTGCCGCTTATGGGGAGAGTGATTTGCTCTGCTATCGCGCCGATGGCCCTGAACCGCTAGTTCAGCGTCAAATGCGTGAATGGCAGCCATGGCTTGATTGGGCCGAGCAACAATATGATACGCCGTTAATTGTCGTTAGCGGGATAATGCATAAAGATCAGCCTGAACAGAGTCTGATCAATCTGCGTCAAACGGTTGCAAAAATGAATGATTTTCAACTATCCGCGATGGCGAAAATGACGCATATTTCGGGATCATTGATAGCAAGCCTCGCTATTTTTGAAGGGCAGACAAATGTTGATGCAATATGGGATGCACTGTGTCTTGATGAGCTATGGCAGGAAGAGCAATGGGGCAGCGATAGTTTTGCCGAGAAACATCGCAATGATCGTAAGCTTGATTTTGAAGCTGCTGTGAATTTCTTGAAACTGGTGTGAATTTTCACCAACGAAAGCATTACCTTACAGTATCGCTTCCATCTTTTAGGATCATTCGTCATCTTCCACAATCATTCGTCGTTCTACAGCACCATCTGTCGTCCTACAGCACCATCCGTCATCCTGAATTTATTTCAGGATCTCCTGATATATTGCATTGATAAGACCCGAGATACTGAACCAAGTTCAGCATGACGATTTATGGATTTACCCTTCCATTAGCTTTAATTTTCCATCAGCTTTCTGGCAAAACCAATCAACCCTTTTTGACGCATACGTTTGAGACGTTCTGCGGTTAAAATATGGGTAATTTTTTCAAAACAAGTCTCTATGTCATCATTAATGAGTACATAGTCATAACCATCCCAATGGCCAATTTCAGACTTGGCGCGTGACATGCGATCCTTGATAACTTCATTGCTGTCGGTTGCGCGGCTGCGCAGGCGATTTTCTAATTCCGCTATAGATGGCGGTAATATAAAGACACGAACAATATCATTGCCTGCTTCTTGAAAAAGTTGCTGTGTGCCTTGCCAATCAATATCGAACAAAACATCTTTGCCATTCTCTAAAAGTGCTTCAACCGGACCTTTGGGCGTGCCATAATAATGGCCAAATACTTCAGCCCATTCCAAAAATTCGCCGTTCGTAACCATGGTATTGAATGTATCTATATCAACGAAGTGATAATCTTTGCCGTCAATTTCGCCAGTACGCGGCGGCCGTGTGGTCGCAGAAACAGAAAGCGATATATATTGATCGGATGCTAATAATTTGCGCGCTAATGTTGATTTACCAGCGCCCGATGGCGATGATAATACGAACAAAAGCCCGCGCCGATCGAGTTGGATTGAAGAGTTTTGATTGGCCATATTTGCCTGTGCCGCAAATCAAGGCCTTTCGTCAACTATTTTGCATATGGTGTGAAGAGAATAGGGTGTAAACAGCGTCTTTAGGGTTTTTTACCAAAATCAACACTGACCACATTAGAGCCATCTTCTTGTTCAGCTTCTTGATTCTTTGCTGCGCAATCATCAAAAACTATAGTATCATTATCTTCATCGACCGTGAATTGCAGGGCAAAATTAACCGCTGGATCGACAAAAGCTGTGATGGCTGAATAAGGAATGACAAGATGCGAAGGGATTTGGTTGAAGGATAATCCGACCTCAAAATGCTCATCGCCAATTTTTAAATCCCAATATTTATGTTGTAAAACAATGGTCATTTCATCAGGAAAACGCTCTATAAGCGCATCGGGTATCGATACTCCAGCAGCCTTGGTTTTAAATGTTATATAGAAATGATGCTCGCCAGGCAGGCCATCTTGTTCAATATTGCGCAACACGCGGCCGACAACAGCGCGCAGCACTTCTTGGACAATATCATCATAAGGAATTAGGCTATCTGTTATTTCTTCGCTCATATTATGTAATTGAACTGGCTTGCACTGTAAATCAAGCCGCAAAGTTGAAGAAAGATATATATTTTGACGGCATTGCCTTGCCTAATTTGTGTGCGGCATTATACGGGCAATTATGCGACAGGCACGAATAGAAAGAAAAACCAAAGAAACCGATATTTTCGTCGAGCTAAACCTTGATGGAACGGGCGAATATGAAGTGAGCACGGGTATAGGGTTTTTGGATCATATGATCGAACAATTCTCTCGTCATTCGCTTATAGATTTAACATGCAAAATTGATGGCGATTTGCATGTCGATCAACATCACACGTGCGAAGATAGCGGCATTGCCATTGGACAGGCTATATCACAGGCATTGGGTGATAAAGCAGGTATAATGCGCTATGGTAGTGCCTATTCACCAATGGACGAAACGTTAAGCCGCGTCGCCGTTGACATATCGGGTCGTCCATTTTTGGTCTGGAATGCAGCCTTTTCGCAGCCAAGACTGGGCGAGATGGATACGGAATTATTTGATCATTGGTTTCATAGCGTGGCCGATAATGCGGGTCTTACACTGCATATTGACCTTATTCATGGCCGTAATAATCATCATATTGCAGAGAGTATTTTCAAAGGATTTGCACGGGCGATGCGCCAGGCCATTGCCATTGATGAGCGCAAGCAAGGTGCAGTGCCTTCTACCAAAGGTATGCTCGCGAGCAAAGGCGCATAAGCGTGGCCCAGACTATAGCGTTGATTGATTATGGCGCGGGTAATTTGCATAGCGTTTATAATGCTTTAAAGGCTTCGGGAGCTTCGTCAGTGGAAGTCACAGCGGATCCCACATATGTTGCAAAAGCCGATCGTATAATATTACCTGGCGTTGGCGCTTTTGGTGCTTGTATAAATGCTTTAGGTGCTATTGATGGTATGATTGCTGCGATGGACAAGCGTGTTCGTGATGAGGGCGCACCATTTTTGGGTATTTGTGTGGGTATGCAATTGCTTGCAGATGAAGGTGTAGAACATGGCACGCACCAAGGTCTTGGTTGGATTGGTGGAACGGTTCGTGCTTTTGAACCTAGCAATACTATTAAAATTCCTCATATGGGATGGAATCAATTACGGTTAGTACAGGGACATGCACTGCTCGAAAATGGTGAGGCTTATTTCTTGCATGGCTATAAATTTGATGCAACCGATCATGATGAAGTGATTGCAATGACCGATCATGGCGGTGAGGTAACGGCTGCGATTGGCCGCGATAATATTTTAGGGGTGCAATTTCACCCAGAAAAAAGCCAGCATTATGGCCTATCTTTACTATCACGATTTTTGGATTGGTCTCCTTAAAAGGATTTTGCATGATAATTTTTCCAGCAATAGATTTAAAATCGGGTCAAGTGGTGCGTTTGTCTGAGGGTGATATGGATAGGGCGACTATCTATGCCGACGATCCTGCGGGGCAAGCGGAACGCTTCGCAGAGGCAGGGGCAGAATTTTTGCACGTTGTTGATCTGGACGGCGCCTTTGCAGGGAAACCAGAAAATGCAGCCGCAGTAGAGAGCATTATTAGCTCCTTTAATGGACATATTCAATTGGGCGGCGGCATTAGAAACCGCGCAACGGTTGAGCGCTGGTTTGAATTGGGCGTTTCACGCCTTGTTATTGGTACTGCGGCTTTAAAAGATCCTATCTTCGTTAGAGAAATGGCGAAGGAATTTCCAGGCGGTATTGTCGTGGCTGTGGATGCGCGCGATGGATATGTGGCGACAGAGGGTTGGGCCGAGACATCTGACGTAAGCGTAGCAGAGCTTGCAAAGCGTTTTGAAGATGCTGGTGTTGCTAGCATATTATTCACCGATGTGGGCCGTGATGGGATGCTTAAAGGGTGCAATGTAGAGGCAACAGTGGATTTGGCACGGCAAGTTGATTTGCCTATTATCGCAAGTGGCGGCGTGAAAGGCATTGATGACATTCATATTTTGAGTTTGCATAGAGAAGATGGTATTGAGGGTGTGATTACAGGACGGGCCTTGTTTGAAGGCAGGTTAGACCTAGCCACAGCGATAGCCATTGGTGATAAAGCAATATGAGCGTTTGTATTCGTGTTATACCTTGTCTCGATGTTGCGGGCGGCCGTGTGGTTAAAGGCGTAAATTTTGTTGATCTAGTAGATGCAGGTGATCCTGTGGAACAGGCCAAGGCTTATGGTGCGGCAGGCGCGGATGAGCTATGTTTTCTTGATATTACGGCCAGTAATGAAGAGCGCGATACGATAATCGATGTGGTGCGTAGGACGGCGGAAGTATGCTTCATGCCGCTTACCGTGGGCGGCGGTGTGCGCAGCGTTGAGGATGCGCGGGCTTTATTATTAGCAGGAGCCGATAAAGTGGCTGTCAATAGTGCGGCTGTATCGAATCCACAACTTATAGCCGATATTGCCGAAAAATTTGGCAGCCAATGCATTGTAGCATCGGTAGATGCTAAACGCTGGTCTGATGATAATGACCGTGCCGCCAATGATGAAGCCCTTAGTAAGTGGGAAATATATACCCATGGGGGGCGGCGGCCCACAGGGATAGATGCATTGGAACATGCGCAAAATATGGCGCGACTAGGGGCTGGTGAATTGCTCGTGACTTCAATGGACCGTGATGGCACAAAAATTGGTTTCGACAATGACCTTATTCGTACTATTGCCGATAATGTTTCTATTCCTGTTATTGCGAGCGGTGGTGTGGGTCATGTTGATGACTTGGTGAAAGGGGTAACGCAAGGTCATGCCAGTGCAGTGTTGGCCGCATCAATATTTCATTTTGGAGAGGCAAGTATATCAGATGCGCATGAAGCGCTAAGGGCTGCTGGATTGCCAGCACGCCGCAGAATAAACCAACTCTAAAATATTAGAGACATAAAAAAACGGAGTAGAGAATGAAACTATACCCCGTTTAAATATTAATATGCCTTTCATTCAGGCATCTGCACTTACCAGCGGATAAGGCGCGGTACTATTAAGCGGCCAACAATCGAAGATGTTACAATAGCGGCTGTATACCATACGCTAATATCCATAACTTTCGTAAATGGGCAGTGGAATGAATAAGCAAATGCACCAAGTCCACCAGCAGCAAGACCCGTTAGCCAACCAGCACGCTCCAATGATGTAGGTGCTCCTTTACGAAGCCATAACACCATAGGAATAGCAGTAGCAGCAGAAGCGGCTAAACACATTTTGAGGCAATACCAGCCTGTATTCACCGTTACAGGCATATCAGAAGAAATAGCCGAGATCGCCACTATAAGAGCGGAGACAGGAAATAATAGAGCAGCACCAACAGCCCATATCCAACCTTGATTGCCCTTACCAACCGATGGCTGCGCCATATGTACGACGGCATGCGCCGTGGCAAAACCGAGCAACAATAATATACCGCCACGCATGAGGATTAATGGAGCAGGGTTGCCTGCGGCTAAATCTGAACGCAGTCCAAGTTGCGATATGAATAATGCTGCAAATGCTGTCACTATTACTGCTGGAAGGGCAAGGCCCTTATTTATATTCATAGGCTTGACAGGTGTTAAATCATTCACCAAATCATCTATGCTAAAATTATTTTGCATTACATTACTCACTTTCACTCTACTCACTTTCAATCATCGTCGCTAGTTTTTTTAGCCCTCTGTGGACATTCACTTTAACCAATGACTCTGATTGACCAGTTTTGTCACTTGTTTCGGCTATGCTATAGCCTTCAACTTTTACCAATTTGATAACTTCTGCTTGTTTTTCTGGGAGCATCGTTAGCAATCGGTCAATCGAAATTTTTGCACCTACAACATCTTCATGACCTTCTTCGGCTATATCAAAATCCAATGTTCCAGCTTGATGTTTATAAGTCTGGCGTAATTTATCGACCCAACGATAACGCGCTATAGCGGCAATCCATGGCAAATATGCGCGGGTTGGATCGAAACTGTCGCGTTTGCGATGAAGAGAAATCAAAGTCTCTTGAATAAGATCATCAATGGCATCACTCGCTATTTTATTGGAAAAATATCGACCAAGCCAACGGCCTGTCTGCTCTAAAAGCACAGAATAGGATTGTTTGTCGCCTTTCTGCGCCCTTACCATCAGGTTCTTTAATGTCTCTTCATTAGCTATCATTTACGCTTACCTGCCAATACTGCGTCTAAACTTAACGCGCCTGCACCACGTGTCATTAATGTTAATGCAAGTGCAACCCAGATAATATGCGTTACCCACCATGCATCAGGGTAAACAAAGAGCTGAATAACCATTGTCATAACGAATAGTCCCGTTGCACCAATGCGAGTAAACAGTCCCAAAACTACTAAAATTGGCAAAAAATGCTCTGCATAAGTTGCTATCAAACCAGTGATTTCAGGAAATGGCATGCCATATTCTTCTTGAAACAAGAAAACCGTAGTGTCACTCATAGTAAGGAAAGTATCTTCTTCGACTTTGGTTCGTGCAGATCGCCAGAATATTCCTGCTAATGATATACGAACAAATAATAATACAATTGCCTCTGGAAACTTTCCTGAAACCATTGCGATTACTTTATCATATAAATTTAGTATTTTTTGCATTGAAAGTCCTTAATTCTTATGATCCAATACATATCAACGCGCCGGCACCAATCAACGTTAAAAGTGGCTGCAATGGATTATTTATATCTCCCAATTCGGTAACGATTGCTAAAAGGTTACCCATGGGTGTTGCTAATTTAGATTCTTTCACTAGTTTTGCAGTTATTTTATCAATTGGCAATAGTTTTACCTCTGAATTGGGACGCGTTATCAAAATATAATGCGGATCATGTATGATCTCACGCAGCTCAGCCAATGGTTCCGCAAGATCAGTCTCTATCGGTATAATTTGCACGGCCGGATGGAGTGCCACATTTTGCGTAGTTAATGTTTCTTCATCAAATTGTGATAATTGCTCTAAGGACAATGCGCTAGCTTCTGCTGCATTGTAACTCTCTAACCATGCCCATTCAATCGCCGCTAAATCAGCAATCTCTGGCGAACATGTTGGCCGAATAAAGGCTTCAAAATGGAGACCTAATTGATTGTTATCATGCATTTTGACATGTTCTAATTCTACATATGTACGGCTTAGATCATTGAAAATATCTTCGCCAACAGCTTGGCGGGTCATCGGGAAGGTTTCTTCTAATGCGACCAATCGCGCATGCGATATTGTGTTGGCATGCGCTTTCAAGCCAAGCATAACCCTATCTATCGGTCCATCGAAGAGCATAGCATCAAGAGCATCTGGCCCATTATTTATCGTATCAATAAAATTATTTTGACCTGCTTCAAATAGAGGTTTAGGCGGCATTATGATGCACTCTAGTCTGGCTAGCGGCAGATATAGAAGCTGGGTTACAGGCAGTATCTATCACATTACGGGCTTTTTGCACTTCTGCCATTAAAATATCATAGGATGGAATGTCGCTATCCCATTCAATCAAAACCGGTTTGGGGCCTGATTTTGTTATAAAGCACTTGAACAATTGCCAAGTATAATCTGTTATGGGGCTACCATGATTATCAATACGCAGCTCGCCGCTATCATGATCTTCTATGGCATGACCCGCTAGATGCATTTCGCCGACCCAATCAGGATTAATAGCATCAACATAGGCTTTGCAATCTTCACCCAAATTTTTGCAGGATACTTCGACATTATTAACATCAAAAATAATGCCGCAGCCTGTCTTTGAGACGATGCGTTCGATAAATTCAATCTCGCTCATTTCATTGTTGCGATATTCGAGATAGCGTGATGGATTTTCAATCAACATCGGGCGTTTAAGACGGGTTTGCACAATATCGATTTGCTTGCAAAAATGATCTAGCGATTCATACGTGTAAGATATTGGCAACAAATCAGCAAAGCGATCATGGGCATTGCCGCTGAAGCTGAGATGATCGGATACACTGGCCGCTTCATAACGTTCGCAGAGAATCGCGATCATATCGAGATCATATTGATTGAGACCATCAGCACTGCCCAATGATAAGCCGACCGAGTGAAAACTAATAGGATATAAATCAGAAATGGCGGCCAACCATTTGTGTGGAGGACCGCCATCACCGAAATAATTTTGAGGATGTACTTCTAGCCAACCCGCAGGTGCAATATTATTCGTTTTGTCTTGATCAAGAAGGGTGGGGTGATCAAGGACAGCTTGGAAATGATCTGATTTTAGTCCGATACCAACAAGGGGGGGGAGTGTGTTAAGCATCATAACTATGTAGCACAGAAGACTATATTACCCAAGCGGGTGGTTAGAAATCGTCAAAATTTATTTCTTTGCAACTGGTTTCTTATTTCCTTTACGGGCTTTTAGAGAACCGCCTTGTTTAACGCATGTGCCTTTGTTGACATATTTCCATGCATTTCCTTGATAATCAACGGTTGATGTACCAGCGCAAGACGTTCCTGGGCCTGCGGCGCAATCATTTTTGCCTTTTAAAGAAATGCCATAGCATTTTTCTTTTGAACTTTGCGCCACTGCTGGTGCTGATGCTAAACCTGCTGCTGCTGCCAAAGCTGCTGCTGCTGCGGTTGCTTTTACTAAATTGCTCATAATCATATCCTTTATAATATAATATTTAAAACTCTGATCGATAACCAATCACTATGTTGGTCTCATAAACAGTTTCGCTTGAACATTCCCTTTGGTTACAAGGGAACATATTTTTTGATAATGTATTTTGCTCGAAATTGCGCAACCAAAATTATCAGTAATGGCTTTATGTAATAGGAGTTTAACATATTATGAACCAAATTTAAAACAGCTCACAGTCACTGTGAGCTGTTCTCATTTGTGATTTTAAGAGCTTATTTCTCAAAAAGTGCTGTAGTTTTAATTTTATCAAAAGAGAATTATTTCATCATCAACTACTTCCAATATATCATTCATAGCAGTAGCACCTTTTTGTTTGGAAGCTATAAATAACCCTTTTTTTACTGTTATATGTTGATGTGGTAATATTACATAGTTGTAACTATCTTCATAGTGGTGAGCTACTTCATATTCTAATTCTTTATAATCATCAGGAAGTTGTGTAAGATCAGTTTTCGTACAGACATATACTTCCCTGTGACTATTATTTATTAAATTTGGCATTATCTTTCTCCCTTTTGTTAAGATTTCCAAACGTTTTTGTCCGTTAATGTGAGATGCTTGTCTGTCGTGCCGTCGTAAACAAGTTTATGTACATTGCTAAGTTCAGTAATATCCATAATCTGGCCTTGGATAAAATCACCAAAGATAACATAATATACTGGTTTTGGACGAAAAATTAATTTTAAATTTGGTTGAGATTCAACTACAAAGCTTCCTGAACCAGACATCCCAATACCAACAAGTGCATCGTTTGATTTTACATTTCCTCCTTGGTTGATATATAAATTAACCTCAGAAGATGGATTTTGGCTTGTTTCGCTGAATTTATAAGCACCATCTTCATAATTAAAGCTTATTTGATTATTGGTACTTAGATTTGCAGGTACCGTTTGTGACGCAGCAAAGTGAGCAGTTCGGCCCAATGATCCCTTGGTGCCCCATTTGAAATTATAATCTAGTGTCCAGTCAAATAAAAGCTGAGTGCCGTGATGGGCTCTTTTACTTAGCCAAGCTAATGTTAAAATTTTCGATGCGTTAGTATCTGGCATTTCTTGAAAGATGCAGACATCACCGGTTATCGTTGATTGAACGTCGACACTTAATGTATATTTTTCAAATCTTCTCTTGAAATTTACCCTATAATGTTCATATAGGCTGCGTTGGCACTCATATGTATAAAGTGCTAATAATAATTCATTGCCGCGTTTTAAGAAAAGCAAGGCATTTTAACAACAGATAAGAGGAAGCAAGGTATGAAATTTCGTCCATTGCATGATCGTGTACTTGTTCGCCGCGTTGAGGCTGAAGAAAAAACAGCTGGTGGAATCATCATTCCAGACAGCGCACAGGAAAAACCATCCGAAGGCGAAGTTGTCGCAGCGGGTGCGGGTGCAAAAGATGATAGCGGCAAAGTGACCCCGCTTGACGTAAAAGCTGGCGATAAAATTTTGTTCGGCAAATGGTCTGGCACCGAAGTCAAGGTTGACGGTGAAGATCTGTTAATCATGAAAGAAAGCGATATTTTGGGTATCGTCGAATAATCTCGGTTCTCGAAAAATCTAATCTTTACAATATAATTTACATTAAACAATTTACGCAGAGGAATTGAATATGGCTGCTAAAGAAGTAAAATTCGGGCGCGATGCTCGTGAACGCATTATGAAGGGTGTCGACATTCTTGCTGATGCTGTGAAAGTAACTTTGGGTCCTAAAGGCCGCAATGTTGTTTTGGACAAATCATTTGGCGCACCGCGCATCACCAAAGACGGTGTATCCGTTGCCAAAGAAATCGAACTAAGCGATAAGTTTGAAAATATGGGCGCGCAAATGGTCAAAGAAGTGGCCTCTCGCACCAATGATGTTGCGGGCGATGGCACCACAACGGCAACCGTTTTGGCACAATCCATCGTGCGCGAAGGCATGAAATCAGTAGCAGCGGGTATGAACCCAATGGATCTGAAACGCGGTATTGATTTGGCTGTGACCAAAGTTGTTGAAAATCTTCAAAGCCGTTCAAAGCCTGTGGCTGGCACCGAAGAAGTCTCACAAGTTGGCGTGATTTCTGCCAATGGTGATACAGAAGTTGGCGAGAAAATTGCCGAAGCCATGGAAAAAGTTGGCAAAGAAGGCGTTATCACCGTCGAAGAAGCCAAAGGCCTCGAATTTGAATTGGATGTTGTCGAAGGTATGCAGTTTGACCGTGGTTATTTGTCACCTTATTTCATCACCAACACGGAAAAAATGTTGGTTGAGATGGATAATCCATATATCCTTATCCATGAGCAAAAGCTTACTAGCCTGCAACCTATGCTTCCAATCTTAGAGGCCGTTATGCAAGCAGGTCGTCCGCTTTTGATTATTGCCGAAGACATTGAAGGCGAAGCGCTTGCAACATTGGTTGTAAACCGTTTGCGCGGTGGCCTAAAAGTAGCTGCTGTGAAAGCCCCCGGTTTTGGTGATCGCCGTAAAGCGATGCTCGAAGATATTGCGATCCTGACCAATGGTGAAATGGTCAGCGAAGATTTGGGCATCAAGCTTGACAGTGTGACATTGGAAATGCTCGGCGAAGCCAAGCGCGTTTCTATCGACAAAGATAATACCACAATCGTCGATGGCAGCGGTGACAATGATGCAATCAAGGGTCGCGTAGAAGCGATCCGTGCGCAAATTGAAACCACCACATCCGATTATGACAAAGAGAAATTGCAAGAGCGTCTCGCGAAACTTGCTGGCGGCGTTGCTGTGATCAAAGTCGGCGGTGCGACCGAGGTTGAAGTGAAAGAGAAGAAAGATCGTGTTGATGATGCATTGCATGCAACGCGCGCTGCCGTTGAAGAAGGCATCGTCCCTGGCGGCGGTACTGCGCTTCTTTATGCGACTGCTGCTCTTGAAGGTCTCGAAGGCGCGAATGACGATCAAACACGCGGCGTTGATATTGTGCGCCGTTCTTTGCAAGCGCCTGTGCGTCAGATTGCTGAGAATGCAGGTTTTGATGGCGCGGTTGTTGCTGGCAAATTGATCGACGGCAATGACGAGAATTTAGGTTTCAATGCTGCGAATGATCAATATGAAAATCTTGTCGCATCGGGCGTGATTGACCCAACCAAAGTTGTACGCGCTGCCTTGCAAGACGCATCATCAGTGGCGGGTCTATTGATTACAACCGAAGCTGCTGTTTCTGAAGTTCCAGAAGATAAAGCGGCTGGCGGCGGCCATGGTCATGCAATGCCTGATATGGGCGGCATGGGCGGAATGGGCGGCATGGGTTTCTAAACCCACAGGCTTAATCGCAAACAAAAAGAGGGCCAGTGCAGCAATGCGCTGGCCTTTTTTGTTTTAGGCCTATTTTTATGCCTTGTATGCCTTTCTGAGGTCTCGGTTTAGTACGCGTTGCATTTTGAAACCATATTAATTATAGCTTATGTTATTATAGTAGGGAGATTATGATGTTGAGTGAAAAGCGTCGGTTATTGCTTATTTTAAATGGAGCAGGGCTATTAATATCTTCGATTATAAGCGGCTGGCTCTATTTCTTCTTTCTGCTTGGTGCGATTGACCTATGGCCATTTGTAACCGATATTCCCGTTGAAATTGGTGGCGATCGGCGCGCATGGAATATGGCGCATCTTGAGGGCATTACCAATGGCATATTATTGTTTGCGCTAGCTGCGATTGCGCCATTCTTAAAATTGGGGCCGCGTCAACAAATATGGCTATTTTGGTCATCGCTTACTTTTACGTGGCTTTTTACCTTACCCGCCATCGCTAATGCATTGTTCAGCACACGGGGTTTAGAATTTGGTGGTGGTCCTTTTCCTGGCGATGTGACGATTAATAATATTATATATCTATTTGGTTGGCCGCCGATTATTGCAGTACATATTGCTTTTGCGCTTATTGTGATTGGCGCTTGGAAATCTTACAGAGGGTTGAAGGCATGAACGCTGTAACAGACAAACCAAAGAGAGTAGTCGATAAACAAATGGGTACAATCATTGTGCGCAACATTCCTTTTGCGTTTGAAGAGGATATTGATCCTATTTGGAATAAAGAAAAATATGAATTTAGCCATATGGTCAATGGCGCATCGCTGACTATGCCTTATTTGGAACCCTTCCTGATAAAGACAGCGAAAGAAGCGCTGAAACTTTGCGGTAATGAAGGATTGAAACAAGAGATATATGGTTTTATTGGGCAAGAGGGTCAACATTACCAAAACCATCGACGTTATAATGAGATATTGAAGCAGTCTTATCCTGATCTAGCTGCAACCGAAGCCGAAATGGAGGGTGATTATAGACGATTTCAGACAAAAAGTTTGCGCTGGCGGACGGCCTATAGCGCTGGGTTTGAAACTATGACGATGGGAATGACCGACTGGTTGATTGGAAAGCGTTCGCACCTGTTTAAAAATGCAGATAGCGCCGTTACATCGCTGGTGCTATGGCATATGGTTGAGGAAACCGAGCATAAGAATAGCGCTTTTGATCTCTATCAGGAACTCTATGGTGATTATTGGCCGCGTATATGGGGGCTTCTGTGCGGCAGTTGGCATGTTGCATGGTCGAGCCGCAAGGGATATAAACGTATGTTACAGCGCGATGGCAAATGGAATAATCTGCGTAGCCGATTGAGAGTCTATTCGATTGTCGGACAATTTTTCTTTAACGCTGCGCCAGCAATGCTGCGTGCTTTATCACCATCTTATCATCCTTCAAAAGTGAAAGACCCGAAATGGGTTACGTGCTGGATGCATGCCTATGCAAATCTGCCCGCAGGACATATTCCATTGCTAGATACCTCCGACCCAGAGATTCCAGCGCAATTTGCGCAATGATCGCGCTTTCTTTTCCTTCCTTTGTATGATTATATCGCATCATTGTAAGAATCATATGACATAGAGGATTGAGATATGAAGCATCTTTTGGCTATTTTATTGGCATCGGCCGCCGTTGTGGCCTGCAAGCCCGTTGGTGATAATCCAGAGTCTAGCCAGAGCGAAAATGAAGAAACCGCCGCATTAAATGCTTGGTTCGCAGAGAGATTCGAGGAAGAACTAGCCTTTAGCCCAATCCGCCAGACATTTTTGGGTATCAAAACCGATTATGGTAAGATCGATGATATGAGCGCTAAGGCCGCCGATGAACAGCTTGCATGGCGGCGTACTGCGACCGAAGAAATGCAATCCAAATTTGATTATGATGCATTATCCGATGATGGAAAAATATCATGGGATATGTGGTTGTTTCGTCTCAAACAGGCGGAGGCCGATGCGAAGTTTCGCGATAATGGCTATGTCATGCACCAATTTAATGGTGTACAGAGCTTTTTACCTACGTTTTTGATTAATAATCATAGCGTTGAGAGCGAAGAAGATATGCGTTCTTTTGTTTCGCGCCTGAATGAGAGCGCGCGGGCTTTGGGGCAATTGCTGACTGAGGCGCAAGCCACGGCAAAGGCTGGTACGCGCCCGCCCAAATTTGCCTATGACGGGGTGATCGATCAATCAACCAAGATCATCACAGGCGCACCCTTTACCGATGACGAAGATTCCGCATTATGGAGTGCGACCAAGGAAAAAATAGCGAAATTGGTGAAGGATGGTGCCATCGACCAAGAGCGCGCCGATGCACTAGAGGCGGAAGCGCGCACCGCGCTAGTGGAAAAATTAAAGCCTGCCTATCAAGCGATTATTGATTGGTATAAGCAAGATATTGCGAATTTGCCCAACCCATCCTTTGGTGTGTCTGAGCTGCCCAATGGCAAAGATTTTTATAATGCGCGCTTGTATAATTATACCACCACCGATTTAACGGCTGATGAAATTCATGAAATTGGATTGTCTGAGGTCGCGCGGATCAGAGGTGAGATGGAGGCCATTAAAGAGCAAGTGAAATTTGAAGGCGATTTGGATGCTTTCTTTGTCTTTATGCGCGAAGACGATCAATTTTATTTCTCTAATGATGATAAAGGCGCGCAAGATTATATCGATGCGGCCACACAATATATTGAGGATCTAAAAAGCAAATTGCCCGATTATTTTGGTGTTTTACCAAAGGCCGATTTGGTGGTAAAACGGGTTGAACCCTTTCGCGAACAAGATGGCGCAGCGCAGCATTATCGCGCTGGTACACCCGATGGGTCCAAACCTGGCACCTATTATGCGCATTTGTCTGATATGCGGGCAATGGCTATTCCGCCGCTTGAGGTGATTGCCTATCATGAGGGTTTACCAGGCCATCATATGCAAATTTCTATCGCCCAAGAGCTTGAAGGTGTTCCTAAATTTCGTACTACGGGAAGTTCTATTTCTGCTTTTAGCGAGGGGTGGGGACTATATTCGGAATTACTCGCCAAGGAAATGGGCGCCTATGAAAACCCTTATTCCGACTTTGGCCGTCTCACCACTGAAATGTGGCGTTCTATTCGCTTGGTGGTCGATACAGGCCTGCATGCGAAGGGATGGGATGAAGAAAAAGCGGTGGCTTATTTCTTAGCCAATTCCCCAGTACCAGAGACCGCTGTTCGCAGTGAAATACGGCGTTATTTGGTGCTTCCAGGTCAAGCAACGAGCTATAAGATCGGAATGATACGAATTTTGGAATTGCGCAAGAAAGCCGAAGAAGAACTTGGTGATGATTTCGATATAAGAGGCTTTCATGACACAATATTGGGTGGAGGTTCGATGCCGCTGGATATTTTGGAAAAACGGATTGAGCAGTGGATTGCGAAAAATAAATAAGAAACCAACCTAATAAATTTCAATTGTAACTATATTGTTTATTCTCTAATAAACATCGAGGAGATTATATGGTTGCGAGTACATTTGAATTGTTCAAAATAGGTATTGGTCCATCGAGTTCGCATACGATGGGGCCAATGCTGGCAGCCTCTAAATTTGTTGAACTATTGAATGATAATGGCATTATAGAGAATGTAACGCGCGTAGAGGCGCGCCTATTTGGATCGCTTGCCTTAACTGGTAGAGGGCATGCCAGCGATCGGGCTATATTTTTGGGTCTATCGGGTGAAAATGCTAAAGATGTAGATTTGGATCATGCCGAAATTTTGATCAGCGATATTCGGATTTCAAAACGCCTAAAGCTCGGAGGGTTGTACCGCATAGCCTTTGATGAAACAGAGGACTTAATATTCGATCAGCATATGCGCTTGGATTTTCATTCTAACGCTATGCGCTTCACAGCCTATGCCGATGATAAAGAAATTGCGAAACGCGCCTATTATTCCATCGGTGGCGGTGCGGTGTTGGATGAAAATGAAATAGCGCAGAGCAATCAAGCCGAAGGCGGATTATGGGATGTTCCTTATAAATTTTGCTCGGGTAATGATTTATTGGAAATCACAGCCAGAGAGAATATTTCCATTGCGGATATTATGCGTGCCAATGAGCGCACATCAAAGAGTGATAGCGAGATTAGTACCCAAATTGCCGCAATTGATAAGGCCATGGATCACTGTATCGATCGGGGGATTGCCTCTGAGGGTATTTTGCCAGGAGGGCTGAATGTTAAGCGGCGCGCGCCGAACATCTATGCGCATTTGCAATCACGACAAGAACGTGCTTTATCGGACCCGCTTACCATAATTGATTGGGTGAATTTATGGGCGCTGGCGGTGAATGAAGAAAATGCAGCCGGCGGGCGCGTGGTAACGGCACCAACCAATGGAGCGGCGGGTATAGTGCCATCAGTGCTGCGTTTTTATGAACGCTTTAGCCATAATGCTGATGCAAAATCTATTGAGACATTTATATTAACAGCGGCGGCGATTGGTTCATTGTTCAAAGAAAATGCTTCTATTTCTGGTGCCGAAGTCGGTTGCCAAGGGGAGATCGGTGTTGCTTGTTCGATGGCAGCGGCAGGCTTAACCGCTGTTTGGGGCGGTACGCCAGCGCAGGTGGAGAATGCAGCAGAGATTGGCATGGAGCATAATTTGGGACTGACCTGTGATCCTGTGGCGGGATTGGTCCAAGTTCCCTGTATTGAGCGTAATGCAGTGGGCGCCGTAAAAGCGATTGAAGCTGCTCGGCTAGCGATAATGGGCGATGGCACGCACCGCGTTAGCCTAGATGAAGTGATCGAGACGATGCGTAAAACAGGGCTAGATATGAGCGAGCGATATAAAGAGACATCACAAGGTGGACTTGCTGTTAATTTGGTTGAATGTTAGATATTATATCGGATTTCAATTTGCTTAGTGCAAAGTCCCAATCGTTTTTTGGTCGGATAATAATATAATCAACCGCTCTATTTGCCGCCAACGCGCAAAAGAAATATGATTGCCTAAATTACGGCTTTTTTCTGATCGTTCGGCGGCTTCAAGGCTCGCCTCTATACCATAGTGAGATATTAAATTTTCGGCTTCGGTTACATCGCGATTCTCGACATAAAGCGGCAGGTGCATAGATTATATTCCATCATTTAGGGCCCAATGTATAGGCAATTTAGAGATTAGAAAATCCGTATTATACTAAAACTGAATATGGGCTGACTTGATGTAAAATGGTATAAAGAAATTTTGTGGACATAGTATCAAAATAGTTGGTTAAGCCAAATTTACTATATAAAAATCTTGCACCTAAGATTATTAAAGCGCATGGGGGAATTATGGACAATGGCAATAAAAATGATAGCAATAGCGGAAGCAAATCAATGGCTGGCGGCTTTTTTTTCGCATTGTGCATATTGATAGGTTTTTTTGTCGGAGCTTTTAATGGTCAAGTTTCTGTGGGCACTATAGCGGGCTTCGTCGCTGGCGCTATTATCGCGCTAGGGGTTTGGATGATCGATAGTAAAAAGCAGCAAAGATAATATCGCTGTCTTTGTTAATCAATTGAAATGAAGGCTCTCATTGTTTTTTCAGCAGTCTTTTATTGCATAAAATTCTTTGGTCTTTTGCCAAGCTTCATTGGCATCATCAACAATTTGGAAAAGCTCTAAATCTTTGGTGCTAATCGTACCTTCTAAAGCCAATTCTTCAAAATCAATCACACGGTTCCAAAAATTACTACCGAATAAAAATATTGGAATAGGACTCATCTTGCCCGTTTGAATCAGAGTCAATAATTCAAAAAATTCGTCAAATGTTCCAAACCCGCCAGGAAATACAGCTACCGCCCGAGCTCGTATCAGGAAGTGCATCTTGCGCAGTGCGAAATAATGAAATTGAAACGATAGATGAGGCGTCACATATGCATTGGGGGCTTGTTCAAAAGGCAGCACGATGTTGAGGCCGATCGATTCTTTGCCAACATCATGCGCACCGCGATTGGCGGCCTCCATGATGGCAGGGCCGCCGCCCGAACATACTACAAAATGGCGTTTGCCATCGGGTTCATTAATTCCGCACTCGCTGGCGAGGCGACCTAATTTTCGAGCTTCGTCATAATAGCGCGCTTTTTCCATCAAGCGGTTGGCGATTTCCAGATCGCGTTCGGTTTTGGCGGTATCAATTTTCTTTTGAGCGCTTTCTTTGTCGCCAATACGGGCTGACCCATAAATGACGAATGTGGATTCGATATTCGCTTCATCAAGCAGCATTTCAGGTTTGAGAAGTTCCAATTGAAAGCGTACGGGCCGCAATTCTTCGCGCAATAGAAAATCACTATCTTGAAAGGCAAGCCTATAAGCTGGGTCTTGTGTTTGCGCAGTAGAGCTCTGTTTCTCTACAAAATCAATTTCTTGCTGCGCCTTATAAAATCGGCGGTCTCTAAGGTTTTTCTCTGTCATAATCATAGCATAGTCTACTGATGAAACTTTACCAGATATTCTTACATCATTGATCATTAATGGCGTTAGAGAATGTCTAATAAGATACATCTAATTTCAAATATTATCATTATTAAGTTGACCAATTACACTACTGCTCATAGAGGCGTCGACGGGCCACGCGGTCCCAACGCCGCGCGAGCTCTCTGTAAGGAGAAGCGAATATGACAGATAATAGTAAAACAGGACAATTACGTCCTGAACCCGAGTTAAAACCAGATTGTCCAAATTTTTCATCTGGTCCTACCGCCAAATTTCCAGGTTGGTCCCTTGATAAAATAAACACCAATGTTATGGGACGTTCACACCGTTCCAAAGACGGCAAAGCGCGTCTTAAATATGCCATAGACCTTAGTCGTGAATTGCTAAAAATCCCCGATGATTATCTAATCGGCATTGTTCCAGCCTCTGATACGGGCGCTGTTGAGCTTGCAATGTGGAATATGTTGGGTGCGCGGCCTGTGACCGTTGCGGCATGGGAGAGTTTTGGAAATGTTTGGATCCAAGACGCTGTGAAGCAATTAAAGCCTGATAATTTGACCATATTGGATGCGGATTATGGTGAAATCCCTGATCTGACAGTAATCGATAAAGGCGATGATATTGTATTCACCTATAATGGTACGACATCGGGCGCGATCATTCCCGATACCGACTGGATTGCAGAAGACCGTGAAGGTGTCACCATTAATGATGCAACCAGCGCCATATTTGCACAGCATGTTGATTGGTCTAAATTAGACGCGACAACCTATAGCTGGCAAAAAGTTATGGGCAGCGAAGCGGGGCATGGGATGTTAATCCTGAGTCCGCGTGCTGTTGAGCGGATTGAAAGTTACAGCCCTAAATGGCCTTTGCCCAAATTGTTCCGCGTGAAAAAGGGTGATAAATTGAACCGCGCTATTTTCGATGGCGCGACAATTAATACGCCCTCTATGCTGGCGACCGAAGATTATATCGCATCATTAGAATGGGCAAAATCAATTGGCGGTTTAGATGCATTGGTAAAACGTGCCGATGATAATGCCAAAATTGTTCATGATTGGATTGAGAGCACGCCTTGGCTGCGCAACATGGTCTCTGATCCTGCCAAATGGACAAACACTGGCATTTGCATGTGCTTTCAAGGTGATTATTACGATAATTTGGATGTCGATGGCCAGGCCGCTGTCCCTAAAAAAATTGTATCTATGCTCGAAGAGCGCGATATTGCTTATGATTTTAATGGCTATCGTGATGCCCCGCCAAGCTTGCGTATATGGTGCGGATCAACGGTGGAAGCCGAAGATATTCGCCGTCTCTTACCTTGGATTGAATGGGCCTACGCGCAAGTTCAATCTGCATGAAAGTATGAAATATAGGGGATGAGTAATCTTATCCTCTATTCCCAAAATAATTTTTAAAAGCCTATGATGGCTCAAAGATATATGAAAGGCACGAATATGCCCAAAGTTTTAATCTCGGATAAAATGGATCCAAAAGCCGCTGAAATATTTGCTGAACGCGGATGCGAAGTTAATGTTATAACGGGAAAAACACCCGAAGAATTAATGGCAATAATAGGCGATTATGATGGTCTTGCCATTCGTTCTTCTACCAAAGTGACGCCTGAAATATTGGATGCTGCAACCAATTTGAAAGTGATAGGACGTGCAGGTATAGGCGTTGATAATGTCGACATTCCAGCAGCCTCTTCGCAAGGCGTTGTGGTTATGAACACGCCCTTTGGTAACAGTATCACTACCGCAGAACATGCTGTTGCGATGATGTTTGCGCTTGCACGGCAATTGCCCGTTGCTGATGCATCAACGCAGCAAGGGAAGTGGGAAAAAAGCCGTTTCATGGGTGTTGAACTTACGGGTAAAACATTGGGGCTTATCGGGGCTGGTAATATTGGTTCTATTGTGGCGAGCCGCGCATTGGGTCTTAAAATGAAAGTGGTTGCATTTGATCCATTTTTAACACCAGAACGGGCTGTTGAAATTGGCGTAGAAAAGGCTGATTTGGATGGCGTTTTGGCCAAAGCTGATTTCATTACGCTGCATACACCCTTAACCGATCAAACGCGCAATATCTTATCGGCTGAAAATTTAGCCAAAACCAAAAAAGGCGTACGTATTATCAATTGCGCGCGCGGCGGTTTGATTGATGAAGCAGCGCTCAAAGATGCGCTCGACAGCGGACATGTGGCTGGAGCTGCTCTGGACGTATTTGAAACAGAGCCAGCAAAAGAGTCTCCTTTATTTGGTACTGAAAACTTTATTTGTACGCCGCATCTTGGAGCTTCCACCAGTGAGGCACAGGTCAATGTTGCTATTCAAGTAGCCGAACAAATGGCAGATTATTTGGTCAATGGCGGGGTTACCAATGCGCTGAATATGCCAAGCCTTTCGGCCGAAGAAGCTCCTAAATTAAAACCTTATATGGCTTTAGCTGAAAAATTGGGTAGCTTAGTTGGTCAGCTTTCTTCTGATGATTTGCATAATATTTCTATCGAGGTTGAGGGTGCAGCGGCGGAGCTGAATATTAAACCGATCACAGGTGCGGTACTGTCTGGCTTTATGCGACGCTACAGCGATACCGTTAATATGGTTAATGCGCCTTATTTGGCGAAAGAGCGCGGCTTAGATGTGAGTGAAATTCGCCACGAACGCGATGGAACCTATTTAACATTGGTGCGGGTAACCGTGCAAACATCACAAGGAGATCGGAGCGTTGCTGGAACATTATTTGGCAACAATGTTCCGCGTTTAGTGGAGATGTTTGGTATCAAAGTGGAGGCAGACCTAGATGGTCATATGCTCTATATTGTCAATGAAGACACGCCAGGTTTTATTGGCCGTGTGGGTACGACATTGGGTGAGGCTGGTTTGAACATCGGGACTTTCCATCTGGGCCGCCGTCAAGCTGGCGGTGAAGCCGTATTATTATTGTCTATTGATGATTCTATAAATGCTGATGCGCTTCAATCAGTGCAAAATCTCGAAGGCGTAAAGACCGTTAAATCGTTACAATTTTCATAAGCATTGATACTAACAAGCAGGGGACCATAAAACTATGGTTCCCTAGATGCATATTTGCGGTAAAAGAATGTCAGATTCTTCAACCATCAGGAAGTGATGATGTCCAAAAATATTGATCTATTGCCCAAGGGGTTTCGTGATCGTCTATTTGATGAAGCCGCTGCTATTAGCAGCAATGCAAGGGTCATGACGGATATTTTAACGCATCATGGTTACCAGCGTATCATGCCAGCGATCGCTGAATATGAATCTAATTTTGTGGGCCGTAATCAAGGGTTAGAACGTAATCATTTGCTGCGTTTTACAGACCCTGTTGCTGGACGTACATTAGCGATTAGAAGCGATATAACGATGCAAATCGGACGTATTGCAACAACGCGCCTTGCCGATTTACCGCGTCCGCTGCGTCTGTCATATCATGGGACAATAGCAAAATTACATGCGGATCCGCTGAATCCTGATCGTGAGATGTCGCAGTTGGGTGCCGAATTAATTGGTTCTGATAGTGTTCAAGCTGCCAGCGAGATTGTTACTTTGGCAATAAAGGCATTACAATCTGTTGGGATTAGAGGGGTTACGATTGATTTTACCTTGCCCGATTTGGTGGAGCAATTGTCACGTGAGACATTCCCATTGGATGATGATATATTATCGCAAGTGCGCGAACAATTGGATATGAAAGATGCTACCAGTATCAAAGCTTTAGAGGCAGATAATTATTTACCATTATTGTCTGCGACAGGTGAATTTGAGCAGGCGCTTGCAAAATTGCGTGCCATAGATGCTGGCGGTACTTTATCATCTCGTATCAAAGGCTTGGTTGATATAGTAGAAAATATCGCAGATGATATTCATATCACGTTGGACCCGACCGAACGGCATGGCTTTGAATATCAAAGCTGGATCGGCTTTACGCTCTACGCGGATAATATCGCTGGTGCTATTGGTAGGGGCGGCAGCTATGCGCTTGACAATGGAGAGGTTGCTACTGGTTTTTCGCTCTATCCTGATATGCTTAATAAGCTGGTTTCACCGACCAATAGCAATTCTATATTCTTGCCAATCGGCCATGATAATATCAAGGCTGAAAAGCTGCGTGATGAAGGTTGGATCACCATTGCAGCCCTAACAGATGATGACGATGGTAAAATATTGGGATGCTCGCACATTTTGCAAGATACAGATATTCTCGCTCTTTAAATATGGTGTGACTGTGTCTGCATGTATATATTTCATCCATAACTTATCAACGGGATATTGGATGAAAACCACAAAATATCGACAGTTGCGCTGGACCTATGCTCGCATATTGCTTAGTGCGATTTGGCAATAAATATTAGGAAGGTCATAGCGTGGCAAATGTAACCGTTATTGGCGCTCAATGGGGCGACGAAGGCAAAGGCAAAATCGTTGATTGGCTGGCGAGCCGTGCCGATGTTGTTGTCCGTTTCCAAGGTGGCCATAATGCTGGCCACACGCTGGTGGTTGGTGAGAATGTTTATAAGCTCTCTTTGCTGCCATCGGGCATAGTGCGCGGCACATTATCCGCCATTGGTAATGGCGTTGTTTTTGACCCTTGGCATTTCCGTGATGAAGTTGCGAAACTCAAAGGCCAAGGCGTTGATATTAATCCGCAAAATTTGATGGTGGCGGAAACATGCCCGATCATATTACCAATCCACCGCGATCTTGATGGTCTGCGTGAGGATGCGAGTGGCTCAGGCAAAATTGGGACGACGCGGCGCGGTATTGGTCCTGCTTATGAAGATAAGGTTGGCCGCCGAGCGATTAGAATTTGCGACCTTGCGCATTTGGATGATTTAGAAGCGCAGCTTGACCGTATTTGCGCGCATCATGATGCGCTGCGTAAAGGCTTTGGCGAAGCGCCGATTGATCGCAAGCGATTGATCGATGATTTAACCGATATTGCCGCTTATGTCTTACCCTTCGCTAAACCTGTATGGCGCACGCTCAATAAGGCAAAGAGTGAGGGTAAACGTATATTATTTGAGGGCGCGCAAGGCGTCTTGCTCGACATCGATCATGGCACTTATCCCTTTGTGACATCATCCAATGTGATTGCTGGCACTGCATCGGGAGGCAGCGGCGTTGGACCATCAAGCGTTGGTTTTGTCTTAGGCATTGTTAAGGCTTATACAACACGCGTTGGTAGCGGGCCATTTCCAACCGAGCAGCTCAATGAAGTTGGCCAAGAGCTAGGCGAGCGCGGTCATGAATTTGGCGTTGTTACTGGACGCCAGCGCCGATGCGGTTGGTTTGATGCGGTATTGGTGCGGCAAAGCTGCGCGGTATCGGGTGTGTCTGGTATAGCTTTGACCAAGATTGATGTGCTAGATGGCTTTGAGACAATTAAAATTTGTACGGGTTACAGCGTTGATGGCCGCGATTATGATTATCTGCCGCCGCATGCTGCCGACCAAGCCAAAGTTGAACCTATTTATGAAGAAATAGAAGGTTGGGAAGGCACAACCGCTGGGGCGAAATCTTGGGCAGACTTGCCTGCTCAAGCCATTAAATATGTGCGCCGCATAGAAGAGCTTATCGAATGTCCTGTATCATTGGTTTCTACGTCGCCGCAGCGAGATGACACGATATTGGTGCGTGATCCCTTTGCAGATTAAACTATCTTGGATTGTCCTAACAACAGGCCTGCTAGGGTGCAATGTCCCGCAGATCCCTAATGCTGAATCGCTATCGCAAAATAGAGAAAAATCACGAAAGGCCATTGAACAACCCATAAAGGCTGATGCTATTCTTGTCGATAAAAGCGATAGAGTGTTGATTCTATATCAAGATAATAAAGAGATTGCCCGCTATGAAAATATTAGATTTGGGGATCAACCAAAGGGCCATAAACAATTTGAAGGTGATGAAAAAACGCCCGAAGGCGATTATTTCATTGATGCCAGAAACCCAGCCAGTAGTTATCATTTAAGCCTGCGTATTTCCTATCCCAATGCACAAGACAAAGATTATGCCCAGCGATTAGGGCGTTTCCCTGGCGGTGATATATTCATTCATGGACAACCTAATCAATTATCAAATATGCAAGATAGAACTGCAATATCCTATGATTGGACGGATGGATGTATTGCTGTAAGTAATATGGAAATACGGCAATTATGGGAATTGGTTGCTGTTGGAACACCTATTACCATTCGACCATAATTGTTTCGCGCATAAAAAAGGGCGGCTGGAATAATCTGCGCATCGGTATTGCAATGATTATTCGGGCCACCACTATTTATATTTCTCTTTTATGGAGAAGCAGGAACATCATCATCATCATCGCCACCTGATGCGATTAAAACGCCAGCGACGATAGCTGCAACAGCTAAAGCCCCAATTATTAAGCCGCCTGAACCACCTTTTTCCTCTGCAACGGCAGCAGGTGCTACTGGTGTTGGTGCCTTTGCTACAGTTTCAGCCTTTTTCGTAGTTGCTCCGGGTAATACACAACCCACAAAAGCGCTTCCACATATTGTGCTGGCTGTATTCGTTGTTAATGCCGTATTTGCCTGTACACCCACTGCATTGATTACAATGAACATACTGGCCACTACAGCAGTAGTTTTTGATTTAAACCCCATAATTATTTCCTTTTATAATTTAAACTATCCCAGCGCTTAAACAAACAATTAAGCTACTGAAGAGATCGGATCGTTAAAATACTAATTAACAATTTTGTTTTAGCGCTATGTATGAATTCTGGTAAAGTAAACAAAAGTAAAGTATTAGAATTGAATAAATGATATAAAGTGTAAAATGACGTAATTGGTAATATACTACTTTTTACACCACATATTTTAATATTTTGCTATTGGATTTATAGAATTATATTACTTAAATTGTTTCTGTTAACCATAAAGGATGAAATATGAATTATAAATTAGGACTTATTACTATGCTTGCAGCACCAATATTGGCAATGAATCCTGCGCAAGCACAAGAGCAAACAGGACAAGAGTTGATTGGCCGTACAGTTGATGTTCAATTTGCCAATGGCGCACGAAATAGTGTTGCATTTGGTTCAAGTGGCCAAGCGCGTATCACTGCAGCTGATGGCACATTATCTAATGCCAATTGGTTTGTGAGAAGTAATCAATTATGCATGCAAATGGGGGCTATGAGCGAATGTTGGGGCTATAATCAGCGTTTTGAAGCTGGCCGTGCCCTGACGATGGCGAGTACATGCAATGAAACATCACAGTGGATTGCGCGTTCCGTTAATCCTACGCCTGCGATTGCTCCACCAGCGGTCGAACAAGGTGAGCGTGGATAATAGAGTGAAGTTTGGAAAGTTTTTTTCCGCAACTATAATGTTAAGCTCCCTCTGCATGCAGGGGGAGTTTGCATATGCTCAATATAATGGCGATATTGTTATGCATTATATCGATCAGCAATTGCATCCTGATATTGCTGTTAGAGAAGCTATAATTGCAGGTAATTTTGATGAAAATTTTAAAATATCGCCACCAAATTTCATAGAGGCTAGTTTTGACAAGGCTCTAACAGATTATCAGAATAAATGGGCTAAATTGCCACAGGATAAGCTTGAAAGAGGGCGTATTTTGCGTCTTGGCGCACGAGGAAAGCGGATAGCAAAAATCAACAAGCGTTTAGGGCTCGTTGATGATGTATTTAACGCTAATCTAGCCAATAGAATTCGTGATTATAGACAAGTTCATGACTTACCCAGTGGTAATCATATTGACGATGAATTGATTGATTCCTTGAACCGAGGGGCGGCATATTATATCAATAAAATTCGACTTAATCGTCATCGCGCCGCAGAGCTACCTTCTAATTTAGGTGAAAAATTCATTTTGGTCGATGTTGCTAGTCAACAGCTTTATATGTACGAAGGTCGAAATCTTGTAAATCAAATGCGCGTTATTGTTGGTACAGCAGATAACCCAACGCCTATGTTGGCTGGTTATATGCGCTATTCTGTCCTTAATCCATATTGGAATATACCAACGGATTTAACCCGCGATCGATATGCTCGGCGCGTTATTGATGGCGGAAAAACATATTTTATGGCCAACAGATTTGAGGCTCTATCGGGATGGGAAGAAGATGCAAAAATATTGTCTTATTCCGAAGTGGACTGGGAGGCGGTCGAGTCTGGAAAACAAAAATTACGCCTGCGCCAACGGCCTGGACTTGGTAATGGTATGGGCGATATAAAATTTATGTTCCCCAACAAATATGGCGTATATCTGCATGATACGCATAATGAAACACCGTTTAAATTGGATGACCGTGCAATTAGTGCGGGTTGTGTTCGCCTCGAAAAACCATGGCTCTTGGCCGACTGGCTTCATGGCAAACGCATAGAGTCTGATAATAGCAAGCCTGAGCAGATTGTGAATGTGGAACAGAAAATACCAGTATATATAAGTTATTTCACCACTATTCCAAAAAATCTAAATTCGCCCAATGACGGCTTCTCCATGCGTAAAGATATTTACGGCCGTGATGTTCGCTTGAGGAAGTCTTTGGAGTCGCCCTTTTCATAATAGTGCTGCCACGCGGCGCTATCATATCCATAATGCTTGCCCGTAACCGCCGTTAATGTTCCAATCACTTGCGAACGAAACCAATCGGGATCATCATAATCTAATCTAGCGATCAAGGCTGCGATAGTGACCCTGTCATTTTGCCCCGTATCGGCAATTGCTTTGAGTGCAGATAGTGGTAGCGCCAAATATTTTTCATAGCTATTTTGCGGCGCGCTCCATGGAATTTTTAAGAATTTCACAGGGATATTGGGATGTCCGCTTTGCGCCATGCTTCTTAGTAATAGATTATGAATAATGTCAGATGCTTTAGTTTGTGCGTTGCCGCCGAATGTGGAGATGTGAATATCGGGGATAGTGGTTTCCAAACGCTTGGCAAAAAAACCACTGGGTGCGCCATGCTTAATGGCGCGCTCCATTAGGGCGCTTAATTTGGGGTTTCTGCGCCCTGTATAGGATTGTTCATTGGAAATGATCGCATCAATTTCAGCACCCAACATATCCCAATTTATATTTCCTTGTTTGACCGGATATGGATTGAGCAAAGAGGGTTTTGGACCATCAGAAATCACATGTTTTTTAGGACCCCATATGATTGAGCGCTTATCATTGCCCGCTCCAGCGACATAAATGGCGCCATCAATGGCGGTTATCTCATAGGGTATACCGCCTGTTATGCGCGCATGTTGACGCCACTGTAGTTTCTCTGTGAGGGAAAATAAATCTCCATCTCGGGTAACGGCCCATAATGCTGTGCCATCGGTGGTGAGATCGATAAAATGGGCTTTATGACCCAAATTCTGTGCGCTATTTCCATCATAGCGCCAAATTTCGGCATCTTTACCGCGCCCAATAATGGCAAAAAGTATATTTCTATGCAGCGTTAATCCACGAACTAGACGATTGAGCGGCCATGCCTTTATGGTTTCAAAGGATGTTCCTGTCCATTTGACCAAACGCTGGGTTTTTTCATCACGCAAGGTTGCGTACAGCACATCATTCCAATGGGTAATATTGCGAATGCGGCTAATGTGAGTGCGCGGTGTTTCATGGTCATATATTTCTTGCCAGTCTTTTCCGCCATTTTGCGTATAATGTAATCCAGCATTGCGCGCACCCGTAACCGCCAGCAAGCCATCGCGCCATTCATGCACTTCGCTGGTGTGATATATTAGGGCCGTATCAATATTATGGTTTTGCCAATCATCACCATTGGTAGAGGCAATCACGCCATTGCCATTAGTAAGCAATGCGTCTTCGAGTGGCCAGTAAAGTATATTATTGGAGACAATCGGTGTGCCAGCATCTTGGCTGAATAAATTGCGTTCTAAGCGCTTTTCTAATGTCTGCGGGTCTAGGCTCCATATATCAGCCGAATTATGGTTTTTATATTTTACTGAGTTTGCAAACCATAAACGGCCGCGATAGCCAATTAAACGTGACGCATAAGGCCAAGGCCCCGTGCGCGCAATGATATGGAGGGTGAGCTGTTTTTCAGCTATTCCTATGGTGGCTGCTTTACTCTCACTAGAGGATTGAAATACATTCTGTGCTGCAACGGGATCACTATATAATTTAAATGCGAGCAAGATGGTGATGGATGATAGAATCGCGGTTATGATTATGGTGCGTAATGACATGCTTACCCTTTGTTTCTTAGAATCATATAATCTATGGAACCATCTGGTGATATCATTGCTTATGGAAAATTCTAACCATATTATCTAGACTGCAGCTCTCGTGATATTATGTCTTTAGTGGCTTGCGCCGCACTATGTCTTTAGTGGATCACGCCACATGGCTTCCAAGGGTGGAGCGCCTTCACCACATGAAAATTTTTTGATAGCTCGAAATCCATGCGTATTGTAGAATCCAGTATTGATAGGGTTTGAGTTTTCCAGATAGCATGGCAAATTGGCTTTATCAGCATAATCTAGCATTGGGCGTAATAGGGTTCTACCCAATCCTTTGCCGCGTGCTATCTGCCTAGCCCCTATTGTAAAAAGATAGAGATGAGGCAAAGTGGGATGATGTTTCTCCATCGCGGTTTCTGCTTTCATGGCGCGAGCGAGCGAGCCTTTGCTACCATGATGCAATTGCCCTAAGGTAAAATTTATTTGTCCAATTAAACCCATTTCGTCTTGTATATCTTGTGCGGAATAATCTGTCCAAACGGCTGCTGCATCATTGCCTATCACATGGCATATACCATGCGGAGCATATATTGTGCGCATCAATACTCTGAAAGCTGATTTGATAGCGCGTGGGTTACCGAATATCCATTGGTTTACAGGATCATCAGCAAATGCCTCGGCGGTAATATCAGCCAATAGTCGCCAGTCACTTATATTGGCTTTTCTTATGGTATCTGGAAGAGTGATGTCGATCATATGATCATACATCATCAGCACTGATAAGCTCTTCTTTGTCCAATTCCCCCGTCATTGATGCGACGGTAACGGCAACCGCGGCATCACCCGAAACATTGGTGGTGGTGCGCATCATATCCATAATTCGGTCCACACCAGCAACAAATGCGATTGTTTCAAGCGGAACACCTACTGCGCCAAACACCAAAGCCATCATGATAAGGCCCGCCCCTGGAATACCAGCTGCACCAATGGCCCCCAATGTCGAAAGAATAGCGATCAACCCATATTGGCCCCACGATAAATCAACACCAAAAATTTGTGCGCCAAATAAGGTAGCAAGCCCTAAATACATGGCCGTACCATTCATATTGATGGTTGCGCCCAGTGATATGACAAAGCTTGATACGCTTTTGGATACGCCCAAATTTCTCTGCGCACAGCGCAGCGTAACGGGCAGGGTGGCATTGGATGATGCGGTGGAATAGCTTACAGCAATGGCATCAATAATGCCTCGGAAGAAATCAGTGATGGGGACTTTGCCAATAAATTTAACCATTGCACTATAAATGACGCCAATAATTAACAGGCAACCCAAATAGTTTAAGAACACCAATTTGCCGAGGGCCTGTAACGCATCAACGCCCAATGTACCTGCCACCCATGCCATAAGAGCAAAGACGCCGAAAGGTGTCAGTTCCATCACGATCATAGTGATCTTCTGCATGACGATAGCCCCGCTATCGAAAATTTTGATAAGCGGTTTCCCATCTTCTTTGGCCATCAATATGCCAATACCAACGAGCAGTGCAAAAACAATGAGCGGCAATACACGTGCATCCGCCATCACTTGCACGGGGCTTTCTGGTATGATGGATAATATCATATCAACGGCGGTTGTCTCATTAGGGACAGGCGTTTCCCCTTTTTTGATGGCATCTTTGGCAAGACCGCTACCAGGTGCGAATATAGTACCGAGAAATAGTCCTAACCATGCGGCAATTTGCCCCGTTATGATGAATAATATCATCGCACGTCCGCCAACGCGGCCTAATTTGCGTAAGTCACCAATGGCGGCAACACCAGAAACCAAGGAGAAAAATATGAGCGGAACGACCAGCATTTTGATGGATTTGATAAAAAAGTCACCGATCCATTTAATCTGCTCTGCTTCTGGGCCCCACCATAAACCCAGTATAACTCCAAGGATGAGGGCGGCGATAACGCGCTGCCAAAGGGGAATTTTAAACCAAAATGTTAGCATGAATCTCTCTTCCGATATTTTGGTCGATGCTATGCGATAATATTTTCAAGCGCAATCAAAATGCTATGGGAATATAGCGCGCTTTCTGATTATGGTAAAAAACGTCCAATCGCATGGATGATGAGGCCCACAAGGCCTCCGACCAAAGTACCATTAATGCGAATAAATTGTAGATCGCTACCCACAACATTTTCAACGCGGTCAGTAAGCGTATTGCTGTCCCACCCTTTCATTGTGTCGGATACTAGCGTTACAATTTTATCGCCATAATTTTCAGTGGTACCAACTATGGCACGCCGTGCAAAACGGTTGATTTGCTTTTTCAAATGCTCATCTTTTTGTAAGGAACTTCCTAATTTTGTAAGCGCTTCACCAAATTTCCCTGCCATAGCGGCATCGGGTTGGCGTGCGGCATTTAACAGGCCTTGCCGTCCATTTTGCCACAGATTGTCCATCCATTTGCTCATGGCGGGGTTGGCGAGTAATTCCTTTTTCCAAGCACCAACTTTTTTCTGCATTTTCTTTTGATGCTTTAGGTCATGGGCTAATTTGGTGATGCCTTCTTCGCCTTTTTCGCGCAGAGGATGGTCGGGGTCATTGGCCATGTCGCTGAGTAATTTTGTTAAACCGTTGACAATAGCGTCGGCCAAGCGGTCGTCTAAACCCGTCCAGCGCATAATAGTATTAGCGCGCTCTTGTACCATATTACGAATAATTTCTTCATTGCTATCAAGCGTTTTAGAGGCCCATTTGATTACGCCATCTAATAAAGGGCGATGCCGTCCTTCTTTGATCATGGCTTCCAGCAATTGTCCCAATAATGGGGCCAGATTGATATTTTCGAGCTGTCCGCGCATAGCGTCTTTGGCAACTTTGCCGAGCCGTTCATCATCAAGCGATGCGATAATGTCGCCCATTAGGCGCGATGCACCCATTCGCATACGTCCTTCACCGCCATCAGGGCGAGATAAAAATTTACCTGCCGCGCCTGCTACATCCATATTGCGGACTTTGCGGGCGACCAGTTTTGTGGTGAGGAAATTCCGCCGCAAAAATCCTGCCAATGTTTCGCCAATACGGTCCTTATTTTTGGGGATGATCGCGGTGTGCGGTATTGGAATGGCAAGGGGATGACGAAATAGGGCCGTAACGGCGAACCAATCGGCTAAACCGCCAACCATGCCAGCTTCAGCAAAGGCTCTGACAAAGCCCCAATAACCTGCATAATTTTTCTCCATATGATTGCCGAATATGAAGATAGCGGCCATGAGTAGCAGCAGGGCCGTTGCGATAATCCGCATTTTTTTAAGCTCAGCATCGCGCTCTTGATAGCGAATAGCAGCAAGCTCTCTATGCGATAATGATGTTTGTTTTTCGGTCACTATCGCTGTTATAGTCTAATAATACGCTTATTGCCAAGGTTCTTATTCAGCAGGTTGAATATTAGGGTCCATATCCATCGGTTTTTCATTGTTGCTGTCTTGATCGCCAGGCTTATAGGTTAGTAATTTTTTTCGCAGCCATGGGCCAGTACGTTTTTCAACACCATCGGCAAGGCTGAATCCTGCGGGTACGATGAGCAATGTAAGTAATGTTGAAACGATCAGGCCACCAATCACCACAATCCCCATCGGAGAACGCCACGCGCTATCCCCAGATAGCGATATCGCTGTAGGCACCATACCTGCGGTCATGGCAACGGTCGTCATCACAATCGGCTGCGCTCTTTTCTGCCCTGCCTCAATAATGGCGGCATATTTGTCTGTGCCGCGCGCTATTTCCTCTATGGCAAAATCAATTAACAGGATCGAATTTTTACTAACAATACCCAGCAACATTAACACACCAATCAACACAGGCATGGATACAGGTTGGCCAACTGCCCATATCAGCGCAATGCCGCCCAGTGGCGCTAATGCGAGCGAACACATATTCACCAGCGGTGACATCAGGCGCTTATAGAGTAAGACTAGAACCGCAAAAACGGCAAGGACGCCAGATATGAGGGCTATAATAAAGTTTTCGAGCAATTCGAGTTGCCATTCGGCATCACCAAAGGGGCGGGTGGATATTCCGCTGGGTAGGTTTTGCATGATCGGGAGCTGATCGATTTGCGCTCTTGCTTCACCCGATGCGATGCCATCGGCGAGATCAGCACCGATGAAAATACGCCGTGTTTGGTTATAGCGCTGAATAGCGGTCGGCCCTGAACCAAAACCAATCTCTGCAACAGTACCCAATGGAACGGATGCGCCATTGGACATTTGAACGGGCAGATTGTTAATCGTGTTAATGTCTTGGCGCGAATCTTCATCCAAAACTACGCGGATAGGGATTTGCCGATCAGAGAGTGAAAATTTAGCCGTATTCTGATCAATCTCTCCTAAAGTCGCAATACGAATGGTCTGGCTCAAAGCGGCGGTTGTAACCCCCAATTCAGAGGCCAAATCGCTGCGTGGTGTGATTAAAATCTCTGGACGCTGCAAATCAGCATTAACGCGCGGGGCTTTGATGGTTTTGAGCGATTTCATTTCTTCCGCTACTTTTACAGCGGTTTCCTTGAGCAAATCTGAATCACTACCAGTTAGCATGATAGAGAGATCTCTGCCTGTTCCATTGCCGCCGCTTTGCGATTGGAAACGAACTCGCGCATCGGGTATTTGTTGTAATTCATCATTGAGGTCTTTTTCAAACTCAACCGATGTTTTTTCGCGATCTTCATGCAATGTCATAAAGATAGTCGCAGCCCCCTCGCGTACATTTTGTAGCGCGGTTTTAACTTCGGGCTGCGCTTCCATAATGGCGGTGACTTTAGATGCAACCTCCTGTGTTTCTTGAATTGTGGTCCCTGGGACCATCTCTATCTGGACGCGGCTATTATTTTCGTTGATAGTCGGCTGAAATTGCCCAGGGGTGTTGAGAAATAAAACGATTGTAAGGGCAAAAGCGGCAAGCCCAACGCCCATCATCCACACACGATGATCTAATAATCTTGCTTTTACTGCGACATATTGGGTGCGCTGCGTAAAATAATTCATATCAAAACCAGCTATTGCGCCTAATATAACTCCGAATAGAAACTTTACTAATGTACCTATGAGATAGATACCCAGTAGCCCAAAAATAATATTCATAAAGAATGAACCTACTGAAGGCTTCTCTTTTTCAGATGTGCTATCGGGTTCAGCTGGCAACGAAATACCAGCTTCATTTTCTTTATATGCTCTCTCTACAGCTTCAAATGCGCTTACATCTAATGTTGTTATTAATGTGTATGCAGCGGATATTATAGGGAAGAAAATATATATCGCAGCAGAAAGAACAATGGCAGCACCGAGTAATATAGAGACCAAATGATACCACAATTTAGTGGGTGTTTTTGGTAATGCATTACGAAGCCGTAGAGAATTACTATTATCCAATGTCCATTTCAAAACCTTGGTGTAAAAATCGATCATTGGGCCTTTGCCATGTTCGGCATGCCCTTTGGCCTTGAGGAAATAGGCCGCCATTAGCGGCGTTATCATCCGTGCTACCGCCAGGCTCATCAGAACAGAAATCACAACTGTTATTCCAAAGTTTTTGAAAAATTGTCCTGATATACCAGGCATTAATCCAACGGGCAGAAAAACTGCAACGATACAAAATGATGTGGCCACCACCGCAAGGCCGATTTCATCGGCGGCGTCAATAGAGGCTTGATAGGCGGATTTGCCCATCCGCATATGCCGCACAATATTTTCAATTTCTACAATGGCATCATCGACCAGCACCCCCGCGACTAAGCTTAACGCAAGCAATGACAAAAAGTTAAGATTAAAGCCAAGCAAATCCATGAACCAAAATGTTGGGATAGCGGAGAGCGGGATGGCAACGGCAGAAATGATTGTCGCGCGCCAATCCCGCAAAAAGAAGAACACAATGACCACAGCCAAAAATGCACCTTCGATCATGGCCTTCATAGAGCTACTATATTGAGTCTTGGTATAATCGACGGTGGTAAAAAGCTTGGTAAATTTGATACCCGGATTTTCTTTTTCTATCTCCGCTAATACTTCTACTGCTTCATCATATACCGTAACATCTGATGCACCGCGCGCACGTGAGAAATTAAAATTGACCACTTCTTTTCCGCGCAATGTATTGATCGAACGCCGTTCACCAAAGGCATCGGTTATTGTTGCTATATCAGATAATTTGACTGTGCTGCCGCCAGCAATAGGGATGGTTGTTTGTGATAGTTCATAGGCACTATTTTTATTACCCAAAACGCGCACAGATTGGCGTGTTCCGCCTATTTCAGAGCGTCCACCTGCGGCATTTATGTTAATCTGCCGCAATATATTATTCACTTGGCTAGCCGATACGCCGAGCGCTTGCATCTTACTGGGACTTAATATCACACGAATTTCGCGATCAACACCTCCGCCGCGATCCACCTCTGCCATACCATCAATGGCCAACAATCTTTTGGCTATCGTATCATCGACGAACCAGCTTAATTCCTCAATAGTCATGTCGGTGGCTTCGGCGGAGAAAATCCCAAGGAAAGCGCCGCCAGCGATATTCACTTTTGAAATACGTGGTTCTAATATACCAGCGGGTAGACTGCCCCTGATTTGGTCAACAGCATTTTTTACTTCGGCTACGGCCTGATCTGCGTCTGTACCAATTTCAAACTCAACAAAGGAGGAAGAGCTGCCTTCGCTTGCGGTTGAATTGATCGTTTTTACGCCATTGATAGATCGAATGGAAGCTTCGACCCGATCGGTGATTTGATTGATAATCTCAGTTGGCGCAGCGCCTGGCTGCACAATATTGATTTGAACTCCAGGAAAATCCACTTCTGGATTATTGACGATATCCATGCGGTTAAAGCTTAATATGCCCGCTAAAAATACAGCAATAAAGAATACCATCGGTACGACAGGATTACGAATTGACCAAGCTGAGAGATTACGAAAATTCATAGTATGCGCCTATCCACTGTTATAAGGTCACTTGTTATAAACAGCATATTATTGCTCTATCACGGGGTTTACTGTAACCCCTTCGCTTAAAAACCCACCTGCACGTAGAACGATTTTTTCATTACCATTCAGCCCCGACGTTATAATAAGGCCATTGGCCGTAACAGAACCAATGGTAATGGAGCGTTTGGCCACTTTGTTGTCATTATTAACAATATAAACAAAGCTTTCTGTCCCATCATTTTGCACAGCAGAGGTTGGTAATATCGGCGCATTTTGTGTGCCGGCTTTGATGTTGACGCTAGCAAAACCACCCGGACGTAAAGATTCGTCAAATGGTACAGCAATACGGGCCATGCCTTGGCGTGTTTGTGGGTTTATGGTTGGTGAAATGGCCCAAATATTGCCTTCAAATTCTTCGTCTAATCCTACAGGTATGATAGTGGCGGATTCACCAATATTAATTGCCGCTAAATCAACTTCACTCAGGGATGCGCGTAATTCCAATTGTCCGTTCTGCGCCATACGGAAAAGGTTCGTATTGCCTTGGGAAACGGTCTGGCCTTTTTCAACATTACGTTCCAAAATATAGCCCGATGAGGGTGCTCTAATATCGAGCCGTGCTGCACGAGCGCGCAGTTCATTGGCTTGGGCTTGTGCCGCTCTGACGCGTGCCCTAGCGGAATCGCGCGTTGCAATGCGCCGGTCTACATCGGCTTTGGAGATGAAACCTCTGTCAATTAACTGTTCCGCGCGGTCCAATTCATTTTGCGCGAGTTTTAAGTCTGCTTTAGCAATATCAATTTGTGACATTTGCGCTTGTAATTGCTGCGTTTGTACAGACCGCTCTATACTAATCAACGTTTGTCCTGCCTTCACCCAATCGCCTGCATCAACATATACGCGCGCAACTCGGCCGCCTTCGCCAGTGACTCCAATAGGGACTTCATTGCGGGCTGCTAATGACCCTGTAGCGTTAATGGTTGATGTAACAGGTTCAATCTCTGGTGTTATCACTGTCACAGTCTGTGCTTGATTAATGTCTTCGGCAACTTCTTCTGTTTCTTGGCTGTTAGTTGAAAAAAAATAATAGGCGCCAGAAATGACTGCCAATAAAAATACTACAGCAATTATAATGACAAGAGTATTACGAGAGTTGTTTCTGTTTTCATGATAATATATAGTATTTGAGCGCTGACCCAAATTGGTATTTTTATCATCCATAGAGTCAGAATTAATAGCTCTATCTATAGTCATATAGTGTCCAAACTCATCATGCAGCTAAGCGTGATCAAAAAATGTCTTAATAATATACTTAAAAGACGCAACATAATCTAAATATATTTTTTGCAAAATGATATATTTGATAAATTTTGCCAAACAATATATAATCTCCATAGGCTTGCTTGCTATTAGATTGGATTTGAGTTCGATTAAAGGACTAATTTCTTGGATGAATGCATAAAATGTCGAAATTTGCTGAGAGACTAACCTTCCTATTTGAAACTTAGATCAAAATATTGAGTCTGAGCCTTAGATATGTTCTGTGCAAAAAAAACCCTGCGATAATGCAGGGTATCTCATATATGTAGATTTTATAAATATAGTTTTGATCAATATTTTTGTTGGCGCTCATATAAATCACGATAGTGCTGAATCCGCGTGACGCGTAACCCAGGCATACCAGAACGATCAACGGCGCGTTGCCAAGACGCAAATTCTTCAAGTGTAAGTGTATAACGCTCACATACCTCATCAATCGTCAGCAAACCGCCATTTACAGCTGCTACAACTTCGGCCTTACGGCGGACAACCCAGCGACGTGTTTCTGGCGGTGGAAGAGAGTCTATTGTGAGGGGTTCACCCAAAGGCCCAACAACTTGGCCAGCTTTAATTTTTTGATTCTCGATCATATTACCCTCGGTTGCTTATCGATTTGTTATTTCTATTAACAATGTTTCCATCGTTGGATTCACTGTCTAACGTAGATAATTTTAAATAGTTTGAATTGTTTAGGTTAACGGCGTCTTCATAATTAAAGTCTGCGCCATTTTGTGATATTTTGTCATTATCGTTAATTGAATTAAATGATCCATACACAATATCTTGGATTATTTCATTACGGTTATTAGGCTTTTGTTGCGTGAAAAATAAAATCCTTGCTTTTAATTCGCTTATTGACTCTAATTTATTTGAATATAACCTTGTTTCATGTGATATTTGTAATTTCTTAGCAGTCTCGCACCCCGCTTGGCGCGCACTCGCGCTGGCTATGATAGCGGAACGAATTACGTCCAAATCAAGCATAGTTTTTTGCTCATGTGCAATAGAGTCGTGGGGGAAGTTCATATCCATGATCATTGAGCTACGGCAAAGATTATAAATTCTGGTAAAAGCCTCTTAAAGGAGACATTAGGGATAGTTAAAAAATGTTATCAATTGTAAATAAATTCTGTTTCATAATGAGAAATGTACACGTAAAACTGGTATTCTTTGAGCAAATGTATAAATGGCAAGCGCTATGAAAAATAAATATAAAAATGTCGATTTTCAGCTTGGAGCTGATTTAACAGACAAAAGAATCGTCGTTGCTATGTCTGGCGGCGTTGATTCTTCGGTTGTTGCGGCGCTTGCTGCAACGACGGGAGCAGAAACAATTGGAATCACTTTGCAGCTCTATGATCATGGGGAAGCTGTGAACAGGGCTGGCAGTTGTTGCGCTGGGCGCGATATTCGTGATGCAAGGGCAGTATGCGATAATTTGGGTATTGCGCATTATGTCTTTGATCATGAAAGCCGGTTTAAAGAATCGGTGATTGATCAATTTGCCAATGAATATATGGCTGGCCGCACGCCAATCCCCTGCGTGCAATGCAATATGGGGGTTAAATTTACAGATTTATTTAAGATAGCAAAAGATTTGGGTGCTGATTGCCTTGCTACGGGCCATTATGTACGGCGTGAAATAGGCGATAGTTCTTCTGAACTGCATCGTGCTGCTGATCCAGCACGCGATCAAAGCTACTTTTTGTTTGCAACATCGCAAGAGCAATTGGACTATTTGCGCTTTCCTCTAGGTGCTTTGCCCAAAGCGCAGGTGCGCGAAATTGCAACTGAGCTTGGCTTAGTTGTAGCAATGAAGCCCGATAGTCAGGATATATGTTTTGTCCCCAACGGAGATTATGCCTCTGTTGTGCGTAAGGTGCGCCCTGATGCAGAAACAAGTGGTGATATTGTGCATATCGATGGCTCTATATTGGGGCAGCATAAAGGGTTAATCCATTATACAGTGGGGCAAAGGCGCGGCCTAGATATTGGTGGCCATGCGGACCCGCTTTATGTGATTCGTCTTGATGCCAGCAAAAGCTACGTTATCGTTGGCCCCAAAGAAGCTTTGGCCGTGCATAGCGCAAGCTTAAAAGATATGAATTGGATTGGCGGTAATTATGATGGACCGTTAATGGCCAAGGTACGTTCTATGTCGCGGCCAGTTCCAGTAAGGCTTGAGAGAGATGCATATGGTAATGCTACTCTATCATTCGTCAATACTGAATTGGGTGTGGCCCCTGGTCAGGCGGCGGTGCTCTATGCTGATGAGCGCGTTGTTGGGGGCGGTTGGATCGAGTCTACTGTTGGTGCTTATGATGCTATGATAGCAGCTTAAAGCGCGTCTATTTCTGTTTCTGATAATTGGATACAGCCAAAATTACCACGATATTCTGCTACGGCTTCTGATAAAAATAATATGGAAGCCGTTAGCCGTTTATTTTCTGAATCATCGGATAATGTGACCAATTCCATCCCTGGTTCAAAATCTTTTTCGCAATCTTCCAAATCGCGGCCTTGGATATAACGGCATGAACAGATAATATGCGAAGCATAGGATGCACTGAGCTGAGCATTTCCCTTAACAGTAGAAAAATTATAGAGGATAACACCAGATATAAGGACAATCATAAGCAATATTATAATCACCAATAGGCGTACTTTATTTTTTATGGGTATGTTGAAACTTTTGGTTGCCATTATCTATCCTTACGGTGTTATAGTGAGATATGACTAAAATACCTTATAGTGCAACAGCTTTTTCGACAAAGGTCAAAATCATTACATTGGCTTTATGTGCCGCATTATCAGCTTGTGTGGACGAAAAAACTATCCCTCCTTTATTGCCTAATGAGCAATCAAAAGCGTTGGCCGACAAATCGATTATTAATATTACCGATAATGCAAATGTGAGTAAGCAATTCTTATATGACCTGATGCGTCCCTTTTTTGAACGCGAAGATTTACACGAGACGCGCGCGATAGTCATTATGCACCGAGGCAGGATAATCGCAGAACGTTATGCACCAGGATATACAGAGGAAACTCCCTTATTAGGATGGTCAATGTCAAAATCATTGACGGCCACTTTGGTGGGTCTGATGGTTGCCGATGGACGTTTAGTATTAGATGATCCCGCACCTGTAAAAGCATGGCAAAGTCCAGGTGATCCGCGCGGTAACATTACATTGCGTCATTTGCTGCATATGGCATCGGGGTTAGACCATAGTGAAGGCGCTCCTGGTCGAGACAAAGGCCTATATCAGGGTGATACGCCGCGTATGCTATTTTTGGATGGCCGCTATAATGTGGCTGAATATGCAATAAATCGTCAATTAGAAGCGCAACCCGGCACTAAATTTGAATATAGCAGCGCAACTACCAATATTTTGGCTGATATAATGACCAATATATTAACCGATAGCAAAGACCCTGTCGTGCGCCGCGATGCGATGCTGCAATTTGCCCATGGACGTTTGTTTGAACCGCTGGGTATGAAAACGGTTTTTCCAGAATTTGATCGTAGCGGCACAATGTTAGGAAGCGCATTTATTCATGCTAGCGCAAGAGACTGGGGGAAATTGGGCGAATTTTTGCGCAATAATGGTTCAGTAAAAGGCGCGCAATTGCTGCCCACCAGTTGGACGCGTTTCATACGCACCCCAAGTCCAACCGATCCCGCTTATGGAGGTCAAACTTGGCTCAATAAATTACGACCGAATGGCCCGAATCCGATAATATTTGAAGGACGAGGCAATCGTGATATTTTTGGGATGCTAGGGCATTTGGGACAAACTGTTATTGTCTCGCCAGATCATAAATTGACTGTAGTGCGCCTCGGCAAGACATTGGATGGTGATACGCGCCCAATCTATGAACAAATAGAGAAAGTTATTTTGCAATTTCCAGAGAGTTGATAATATACTAAATTATGGAAAATACGCCTTCTATAATTTTAGCGCATTTGCCGCCCAGCCAGACAGTATCACCTTCTATTGCACAGTTTAAAGTACCGCCGCGCCTGCTTGCTTGATAGGCTGTAAAATTGTTACGGACCAATCTATCCGTCCAATAGGGCGTCAGCACGGCATGAGCGCTTCCTGTTACGCTGTCTTCGTTGACGCCCGCCCCTGGAACGAAAACGCGGCTGATTACATCATAATCTGTTTGCGCATCGGCTGGTGCCGAGCAGATGAATTGACTATCACCTGCGGCATCAATGAGCCCAGCAAAATGCGGTTTAAGCGATAAAATCTGTTCCGCTTTTTCAAAGAGAAAAATGTGATAACGCCCTTCATGGAAGTGATGCTCTTTTGGCAATATTCCATTTATGTCGAGTGCCGACGCCCAGTCAGGCATATCTTCTTGTTTGGGTGGGTAGGCTGGAAGAGCAACGGCATATTCATCATTTTCTGTGCGCTTAACCGATAATATACCAGCCTTGCGCGTGCGAAATGTGATGCAGCCCTTATCTGGGTTTTGGTTTAATAGATAAAAACCGCTCGCCAAAGTCGCATGGCCGCACAATGCAATTTCAAGCGCGGGGGTAAACCAGCGCAGCTCATAATCGGCTTTGCCGCTACTATCAGGAATGAAGAAAGCGGTTTCAGCAAAATTATTCTCTTCGCCAATGGCCTGTAATATATCATCATCAAGCCATTTTTCCAGCGGCATAACGGCGGCTTGATTGCCTTTGAATGGGCCATCACCAAAAGCATTAATATGGAAATATGGGAGCTTTGTCATTCTGATTCACCTTGTAAGTTTGATAATATATCCTCAGGGATAAAGCATCCCGCGTGACCATGTGTCGCCCTGGCATTTATCATCGCGCTCAAACAACCAACGCTCATGGAGCCTAAATTCGCGGTCCATCCAAAATTCTATTTTTTGTGGATTCACCAAAAAACCTGACCAATGGGGCGGGCGTGGTACTGCTTTATCAGGATATTTTTTTTCAAAACTATTAAAACGTTCCTCGAATGTCTCTCTATCGGCTAGGGGACGTGATTGATCGGATGCCCAAGCCCCCAATTGCGAATTACGCGATCGCGAAGCAAAATAGGCATCGGCAGTGGTATCATCCACTGGCGATATTGTGCCTTCGATACGGATTTGACGACGCAGGCTTTTCCAATGGAATAATAAGGCCACTTTCCCTGTGCTATATATTTCGCCCGCTTTGCGGCTTTCTAAGTTGGTGTAAAATATGAAACCATCTTCGCTATGCCCTTTTAACAATACCATGCGCGTTGATGGCTGCCCGTTAGATGCAACCGTGGTGAGGGCCATGGCATTGTGATCATTAGGTTCGGATTGTTTTGCCTCATTCAACCATTGGTCAAAAAGAAGAAAGGGATCAGCATTTTGTATATCGGACATGGTATTAGGGAAGCCTTGTAAAATGAATTATCGGCTATAGTGCGGATTAATCATGCGCTCAACCTATAACAAATCTATATTAATCAGGACTATCCTCTATTTGGGGCTTGCGGTGACTATTTTTTGGCCGTATTTAATAGTGCTTGATTGAAAATATCTGTACCGATAAATATATTAGTGTATTAACAAGATAAAACGGAACATATATGTCGGACCTCTATTCTCTATTGGGCGTATCAAAAGGCGCAGACGAAACAGCAATTAAATCAGCCTATCGCAAGCTTGCCAAAGAATTGCATCCCGATAAAAATAAAGATAACCCCAAAGCTGCGGACAGGTTTAATAAAGTTACGCAAGCCTATGATATATTGTCTGATAAAGTGAAACGTGGGCAATATGATCGCGGCGAAATCGACAGCGATGGTAATCCGCGTACACCAGCTGGTTTTGGCGGATTTGGCGGCGGGCCAAATGCGGCTGGTGCGAATGGATCAGGGTTTGATTTTGGCGGCGGCATAGATTTGGGTGATATGTTCGATGGATTATTTGGCGGTGGTGCTCAAGCGCAGCGCCCACAATCGCATACAAGACCACCGGCAAAAGGCGCAAATATTGCCTATCAACATTTGGTATCTTTTACAGATGCAGCCAAATTGATACCGCAACGCATTACATTGAATGATGGCAAAACGGTTGAGGTGAAACTGCCCGCTGGTGTTGTTAAAGGAACGCAAATTCGCCTCAAAGGCAAAGGGCATGCTGGGCCTGGCGGTAATGGCGATGGTATGGTCTCTATTACGATTGGAAAGCATCCTTTTTTTGAGAGGGAGGGGGATAATATCCTACTCGATTTACCGATAACGCTCAAAGAAGCGGTAAATGGCGCAAAGGTAAAAGTGCCAACTGTGGATGGCGCGGTTTTGTTGACACTTCCTGCGGGTACCAATGGCGGTACTAAAATGCGTTTAAAGGGTAAGGGGTTTTCCAAAAAAGGTGCAGCCGATGCACGAGGGGATCAATTGGTGACAATTATGATCCATATTTCTGCTGATGATGAAGCCTTAAAAACATTTGTAGCAGATATGCCAGATGACCATGATGTAAGATCGGATATGGGTGTCTGAACAATCGCCTTTATCTCCTGAGGCGAGAGCCAAATTAGCGGAACAAAAAGGCGCTGACTTGGCCTGCGAAAGCGAAGATAAATGGTTTCACAAGCTGAAAACACGCCAGCAACTTGTTGAGATCATTCGTCGCGTAAGCACAGGTGTTTATAATGAAGGTTTCGTCCACGCAGGAAATTTTGCTTATCTATCTTTGCTCGCGCTCTTTGCATTTTTCATTGTGGCGGCCGCGATTGCAGGGTTATTTGGGCAAACGCAATCTGGTTTAGAGTTAATAAACGCCTTTTTCCAGACAGTACCGCCGCGTGTTGCCAATGCATTGCGCGAACCGATTGAAAGCGCGATGACCGCTCGCAGCGGACCTGTGCTGTGGCTAAGTGCAGCGGTTGGTCTTTGGACGACAACCAGCTTGGTTGAGACGATAAGGGATATATTAAACAAATCATATGGCACGCAATCGCACCGACCCTTTTGGCATTATCGTTTGGGGTCTATTGCTTTGGTCATTATAGCGGTTATTATCACGATGCTGGCCTTTAGCGCGCAAGTCTTTATCAGCACATTAGATAGATTTTGGAGTGAATTATCTTTGGGGGATTTATCCTTGCCAGGAATTTTGTCTTTTGGTTCTATTGTTCCATTTTTACTCTTATTTGTTATGATATTTATAATTTTCAGAATATTGACACCGACAAAATATAGCATCAAAAAATACCCTAAATGGCCTGGAGCTGTGTTAGTGAGTGGTTGGTGGCTTATTTGTACCACTTTATTGCCCATATTTCTCTCTAATATGGCTTCATATGATTTAACCTATGGAAGTTTAGCGGGCGTGATGGTCGCGCTAATCTTTTTTTATTTGATTGGATTGGGCATGGTAACAGGTGCGCAATTAAATGCAGCATTGGCCAATACCGCGAATGATATTGTTGAAAAGGAATTAGAATGACACAATTAATGGCAGGAAAAAAAGGCTTAATTATGGGACTTGCCAATAATAAATCATTGGCTTGGGGGATCGCAAAGCAGCTTCATGAGCAGGGAGCACAGCTTGCTTTTTCTTATCAAGGCGAAGCATTGGCGAAACGCGTTGCACCGCTGGCTGCGGAATTGGGTAGCGATTTGCTGATCGATTGTGATGTGTCTGATATGACGGCATTAGATGCGGCGTTTGAAACATTGGCATCACACTGGGATACGATTGATTTTGTTGTTCATGCCATTGGTTTTTCCGATAAAAATGAATTGCGCGGTAAATATGTTGATACGAGCCTTGATAATTTTCTGATGACGATGAATATTTCTGCTTATAGCTTGGTCGCGGTTTCAAGACGCGCTGCCAAAATGATGCCGAATGGTGGAAGCATAGTGACGCTCACCTATTATGGGGCTGAAAAAGTAATCCCGCATTATAATGTCATGGGCGTTGCTAAAGCTGCATTAGAAACCAGTGTGCAATATTTGGCCAATGATCTGGGGCCAGACAATATTCGCGTTAATGCTATTTCGGCTGGACCGATTAAAACATTGGCGGCATCGGGCATTGGTGATTTTCGTTATATTATGAAATGGAATGAGCTTAATTCGCCGCTGCGCCGCAACGTAACCATTGAAGATGTTGGCGGAGCAGGACTTTATTTCTGTAGCGATATGTCAAGCGGCGTTACTGGAGAGGTACATCATGTCGATGCTGGCTATCATACTGTTGGTATGAAACAGGAAGATGCGCCCGATATTGGCCTAACCAATAACTAAATATTGCAACTAAACGCTAATGCTTGACGAATCCGTTAAGACAGGCAATCACTCTTCATGAGCGTTTGTCGTTTAATCTGTGCTCGCAAATATGGGATGAGGGATGAGTTACAATAGTTTTGGACATATATTTCGTTTCTCAACTTGGGGAGAAAGTCATGGCCCCGCTATCGGTGCTATGGTTGATGGTACACCGCCAGGATTAGAATTGAGCGAAACCTATATCCAACCCTTTATGGATGCGCGCAAACCTGGTCAATCCAAATATACAACGCAGCGTAAAGAGCCTGATCACGTCAAAATCCTATCGGGCGTGTTCGAGGGTAAAACCACAGGGACACCAATTTCGCTGATGATCGAGAATGTCGATCAGCGCATCAAAGATTATAGCGAAGTGGCGAAATCCTATCGCCCAGGGCATGCCGATTATAGCTATGATGCTAAATATGGTTTTCGTGATTATCGCGGAGGCGGGCGCTCTAGTGCGCGTGAGACGGCATCGCGTGTGGCGGCTGGTGCTGTTGCACGGCTTATCATTCCAGAAGTCACTATTATTGCTTATGTCTGTGAATTGGGCGGTGATAAAATTGACCCTGCCAATTTTGATGCAGCGCAAATAAGGCAAAATCCATTGTTTTGTCCAGATGCTCAGGCTGCTAAGCGCTGGGAAACATTGGTAGATGACGCGCGTAAAGCTGGAAGCTCGCTTGGCGCAATAGTCGAATGCAGAGTATCGGGCGTACCAGCAGGATGGGGGGCGCCGCTCTATGCCAAATTAGACAGCGAATTGGCATCGGCGATGATGAGCATCAATGCCGTAAAAGCGTTTGAGATTGGCGCTGGGTTTGAAGCCGCACGCTTAAACGGCGAAGATAACGCCGATCCGATGCGTCCATCTGATGATGGTGATAGCCCCGAATTTTTGGCGAATAATGCTGGCGGCATTGCGGGCGGTATTTCGACAGGACAAGATATAATCTGCCGCACTGCGTTTAAACCAACCAGCAGTATTTTAACGCCCGTTGATACAATCGATCGCGATGGTAATGCGGCGCAAATCACCACAAAAGGTCGGCATGATCCTTGTGTCGGCATTCGCGGCACACCCGTTGTCGAGGCGATGATGGCGATTGTTTTGGCCGATCAAAAATTGATGCACCGTGCACAATGTGGGTGATAGTCAAATGATAGCGAAGGGTTAATTGATGCTTGAATTTATCCGTGCGATCATTGCCGAATATCAGGCCTATATTGGTCTTATCATATTAGCATTTTTGTTCACTGGTTTTATCATGGAGCGATTTCCTGCCGCTGTTGTCGCGATTTTGGGGGCTTGTGCATTCTTGTTTTTGGGTATTATTGATAGCGATGCAATGTTTGGGGTGTTTTCAAACACAGCGCCTATCACAATTGGCGCGATGTTCATATTATCGGGTGCTTTGCTGCGGACAGGGGCCATTGATGCAGTGGCGGGTTTTATCATTCGCCGCGCCAAGAAAAATCCGCGCCTTGCCGTTGCAGAAATGTTTCTGGGCGGATTTGTTGCATCGGCATTTATGAATAATACACCCGTTGTCGTTGTGATGATACCGATCATTTTACGTCTCGCCAGAGTGACGGGAATATCGGCTAAAAAACTGCTTATTCCGCTGAGCTTTATCTGTATTTTGGGTGGTAGCACAACCTTGATCGGGACATCTACCAATTTGATTGTGGATAGCGTTGCGCGCGATAGCGGTCTGGATGGCTTTGGGATTTTCGATATCACGCCTTATGGTCTTGCGGCGGCCTTAGCGGGCACGATTGTAATGATATCATTCTCCAGTTGGCTATTGCCCAAAGATGATATTGGTTTGGATTTCAAAAATGATGATGAGGCAACCTTCTTAACCGAACTAGAAGTGCGCAATGCTTCCAATGATATCGGTAAGAGGTTAGGGGATGTGACGGCCCTTAAACGTCCCAAAATTCGTGTGACCGCCGTAAAATGTGATAATAAATTTATCCGCCATGAACTTGAGGATTATATATTAAAGGCAGGCGATAAGGTTGTTGTGCAGCTTGATATAACAGAGCTACTTTCTTTTCGTTCCTCTGGGGATTTCAAAATTGGTATCATTCGCAAAGGTGATGCAGGAGCTATGGGAGAGGCCTTGGTGGAGGCAACGGTGGCGCCTAACCATCCCGCTATTGGGAACCGTTTGATCGATATTCCTTTTCTATCAAATCTCAATGTCCGTATATTGGGGTTAACGCGCTATCGCAATTTACCGCGCAGTGATTTGCCCAATGCCCGTATTCACGCCGCCGATAGGTTGATTGTGACGGGCAGTAATAGCGATATTAATGCTATGTATGAAAACCCCAATCTTTTTGGCGTTGGCAATACGAAGGCCCAAGCCTTTCGCAGAGACCGTGCACCCATAGCCATAGGCGCGTTAATATTGGTAGTTGCCTTATCTGCGATGGCCATATTGCCGCTTGCCGTTGCAGCCATTTTAGCGGTAGGTGCCATTCTTTTTGCCCGCTGTATTGATGCTGAAGAAGCGTGGAGCTCAATCGATGGTAATGTCTTGGTATTGGTTTTTGCTATGCTTGCCGTTGGCGTGGGCCTTGAAAAAGCAGGCAGTGTAGGCCTTATCGTGGATACGATCACACCATTTTTGGCGCAACTGCCGCCTTGGGCATTGATTGGAGCCGTCTATATTTTCTCAGTCATATTAACAGAAATGGTAACCAATAATGCGGTTGCTATCATTGTAACGCCTATCGCAATTGCACTGGCGGTAGATTTAAATGTACCGCCAGAATCGCTTGTTATCGCCGTTATGTTTGCAGCATCGGCTAGCTTTGCTACGCCCATTGGCTATCAAACGAATACGCTGGTATATGCGGCGGGTAATTACCGCTTTACTGACTTTTTCAAAGCGGGTATCCCGTTAACCATAGGGGTTGGTTTTACCACATGTATGATGATTGCCTTGCTTCATTAAAGAAACCGAATATCAAATTACAGTCTTGCGCAATGCTTTTTCTGTAAACGCAGCATCTGCCTCAACATTACCAATGACAGCAATATGGCCGCTTTTATCACGGCGTGCGACAAGAACGACAAATTCTTCGCCATCACCTGAAAATTCTTCTATATCGCGCGCTGGGGCGCTTCGTAATGCGTCACGCGGATCCTTAGCGGTAACAGTCTCAACGCTTCCATTATCAATCTTTTTGGCTTTGCGTTCAGCTTTTACCATAGCTTTAAGGCCACCGTCGAACGATGAGAGCTCTTTTGATAAGGCACCCATTTCCACATGAATGCGTTTTGCATAGCTCATAGCAGTGGCGATTTCTGTTATGCGCGTTTTGTCATAATTGCTGCCAAAAATAAGCTTAACAATGGGTGTCATGGGCGCGCGGTCTTGCACTTTCATGCCAGCATCTTCGAGGATCATTTGATAATCTTCGGGGTTTTGCTCGGCTACTAGAGCAAAATCATAGGCTCTACCGATAGCATTATATAATGTTTCGCGGCTGCGTGCATCGGCCGTTTTAGCATTGTCTGCACTTGAACGCGCTGCATGCAACCAATCTGCTAAGCTATCATTAGTCGTCGGTTCTTGATCAATAATTGCGTCTGTAGCAATATCATGGGGCATAGAAATATGTTGCGATTCCAACATTTCATCTTTGTTAGAACTAACCGCTAAGACACTATTGATTGGTCCATCGGCCCAGATTTGATCCGTATCGACTTGTGAGGGTATATCCTGCAGAGCATTATTGACTTCTAACTGTAATTCTTCGGTAAGTTCAGGCGTTGCCCCCTCTTTCCAGTTGATCAAACCATATATGAAATCAATCGTATCATCGTCGGAAGAATAAGGAAGTAAGATTCCACGATACATGATGTTAATACCGCTGTCATTAATGAACTCGGCTTCAAAACCTATCGGGGCGCGATTGGCGATGATTTGAAGATAATGATCTGTAATGCGTGATAATAACGAACGCGCTGGAACTTGGTCTAAATATGTTACTTCGTCTGATAATGCACATTCATTGCGCAATTTGTCCCCTACATAAGCAATGGAAGGGTTTTCGATTCCTGAGGTAAAATCCAATAATACGCCGTAAGGAGCAAAATCTTCATTTTCTTCTGGGACTAAATCTTCGATGCTTGGATAATTATTATCGCCCAATTGGTCGGTCCAAAAATTATAGGCGCGTACTTGCAAACGACGCTCATCACCTTGGATTATGGGCGGTTTTTCCATTATGACATCTTCTTGATCCTCATAAGAAATATATTCTGAACCATCAGAATTATTGGACATAATATTGTCGTCCAATTCATTGTTAAATGGTCCTGATACCCTTACATTGTCCATCTTGTAATCCTTAATATTCCCAAGAAATTTATACTATATTTAGTTTTCTATACCCTACATGCATCTCTGATGGTTAATTTATGGTAAAAGACTGCAAATTATTTCACACTATTTCCTATCCTTTTTAGACTTTTTATGGGTATGGACTTATCCATGCTGTTTTGGATGAACTAATTGCTTGAAACTATCCGCGACTATGGTATCTGCCTGCATCTAAACAATTTATAATTTAGCCGCTTTAGCTCAGGTGGTAGAGCACATCATTCGTAATGATGGGGTCAGAGGTTCGAGTCCTCTAAGCGGCACCATGTGTTTGGTTTTATTGTAAAAATTCTATGATAAAATTCCAGAGCCCTAGTGCCATTGACCCATATAATAATAGTCCAATGATCCAAGCTTCAACCAAAGTGGGTAAGTTACTTCGGTTTTTACGTTTTGGCTGTACTGAATTGCGCCCATGCTTTGGGGGGCTAACATATCTATACTTAGCAATATCTTTGCTATGGTCATGCGGATATTTCATATCTGCCTCCTAATGATTAAGAGGCAAACCAGCTTGATCTTGTGGCGATCAAAGCCGGGTGTTTAGAACCCTGCGTAACCACAGAGCGCCGCCACCTTTAGGCGGACCCTGGACATATATGACGGCCACCCGGCCGAAATAGCTTCGACCGGCGGTTACGATTTGAGGTTCTAAAGCCCCACAACGGCGTTTTGACCGCTGCAAAGGCATTACTAGCGCGCTGCTGGAATTTGTGCAACGCTGTAAATTATAGGTTAAACCCCTCTGAGCGTCCCTCAGACGCCTGAAACGGATATTATGGCCCAGTTGCTCGGCTTTTAGCCATTGTAGGGCAAGCAGAAGGGTTTGCGGTTTTACTGGGTTTTAACTGGTCCGGCCAAACCCAGTAAAGCCTTAAACCCTGCCTATAGTTCAAAAGGTATCGGCTTTTCGGTCTCTGCCTTTACAATCTGATATTGTTTTGCGCACTTACGTGGTGTGGCATGTGATACTCATGAACACGCTCTTTCTTTGAGGTAGGCCATTTAGAAAGTGGCATAGATATGGTGCAGATTATTCGAAATTTGCTGAGTAATGAACATGTCTTGCAACGTGAAATTTTTATACGGCCAGATCATGGTCACCAAATGATGTAAGACAAATTATTAATCTAGGATATTCAGCAATGGGCAGGATGAAAGGACTTGCCGAAATATGCGGCGTAATTAAAGCGATGATGGCATGCGATGTATAGATTTGGAGGTTATGCGATTTGGAGGTTATGCGATTTGGAGGTTATCGATTTGGTAGTTTGGATTATTTTAAGAGCACCATTTGTAATTCTGAGCCAATCGTTCCAGCGTCATAATTGCCTCTGATGCAGAAGAACCAAATACCATAGAGATAGAGGTGGTTCGTTTAATATTCACGCCTTTTATTGGCCGCATTATAATATCAGGAACAATAGCCGAATATTCACCTAGCATACAAATGCCTTTTCCAGAGGCAACTAAATATTGGATCCATTCTTCGCGGTCGCTCTGTAATACAGGTCTAATATCAAGTTTTTGTTCATCAATAATGGCTTGGAAATCAGATCGGAAATTACAATTTAACCTATCAAAATAATTTTCTTTACAGATGTCATCCAATGCTATTTCGTCTTTATCGGCCAAAACTGCATTTTTCCCAAAGGCCAATAATATGCGCTCTTCAAACAAGGGAAGCGTTTTAATTTTATGGTTTTTTGTCCCTTCTTGGGTGCAGATACAAGCATCCAAATCACCTGATAATATGGCTTCTTCTGAGAGTGATTCATCGATGCGATGCATAATGATTTGCGTGTTGGGGTTTTTGCCCATAAATTCAGTAAAAAAATCAATAAATTTATTAGGGCCGAGCGAGTCAATTATGCCAATATTGAGCATGTGGTGACCTGCTCTTAAATGATTGTCTGCGAGTGATTTAACGCGTGCTTGAGATTTGATAATATTCTCAAACTCTTCGCGCACAATCTGCCCTAATTCGGTTAGGCGTGTGTTCTTGCCATCACGAATGACCAAGAGACCGCCAAACTCTTCTTCGAGCTTTTGTATGGACTTTGTTAAGGCAGGTTGAGAAATATGACTCTGCTCAGATGCCACAGTAAAATTAAGAGTTTCAGCGATTGTCAAAAAATATTTGATCTGTTTGAGGTCCAATGTGCACCTGTTTTGCTAGGGGAGTTAATTACGTAATAATGAGAGGGAAGCACCACACAACTTAGCAAAAGCTCGCTTAAAGCCAATACCTTCAACTTAAGGTTCTCTGTAAATTATTAAAACTCAAATAGAAAAATTTAAAT
>CALDZL010000023.1 GCA_937944295.1 uncultured Sphingorhabdus sp. | reverse complement strand
TAATATGCGCATATAGCCTGCTAATATTATATAATCAGCGCCTGATTGAATAACCGCATCATGCATGATGTGATCATGTTCTTCGCGCGTCAGGCCCTTATGGGTGTGAGCGAATGTTGCAATGCCTTCGGCGCTTGCAAGTTCTAAACCCTCAGCATCGGGGTTATTGGATGCTACCAATATGATTTCATAGGGGCAGGTGGAGAGTTTAGAAGCATAGAGCAAAGCAGCCATATTGCTGCCGCGACCCGAAATTAAAATCGCTATTTTGGCTTTATCAGCCATGAAATATAGCTTCCCAATCCTGCTGTGAACCCCAAGTTCCGCCGCTGCCAGAAACGCTACACCCCTTTTCGCCTGTGATGATTTCACCGACAATGCTAGCCTCTTCATTGGGTAAAGATTGCAGGACGCTGTCTACATTTTCGGGTGATACTGCCAATATCATACCCATGCCGCAATTAAATGTCTTGGCCATTTCGGTCGTTTCAATATTGCCTTGCTCTTGTAAGAAACGCATCAAAGCGGGCAATTGCCAATTATCGGCGTTTACCTTTGCATGGCAATCATCTGGCAATACGCGCGGGATGTTTTCGAGCAATCCGCCGCCCGTAATATGGGCGAGGGCGTTGATTTTCTTGTCGCGAATGATGGGCAATAAGGATTGCACATAGATACGGGTGGGTTCGATTAATGTATCGATTAATGTGCGGCTATCATCAAAAGGCGCCGTTTCATCTAAGGCCCATTCTTTATCGGCGGCGAGGCGGCGCACCAGAGAGAATCCATTGCTATGTACGCCAGAGGAGGCAAGGCCGATTAATATATCGCCTGCGCTTACATCTTGGCTGATTAGGGCTTCGCTTCGTTCTACTGCACCGACGCAAAAACCCGCCAGATCATAATCGCCGTCGGCATACATCCCCGGCATTTCGGCCGTTTCACCGCCGATGAGTGCGCATCCCGATATTTTACAACCATCGGCAATGCCAGCTACAACGCGCTCGGCTACACCATTTTCGAGATGCCCTGTGGCAAAATAATCCAAGAAAAAGAGAGGTTCAGCGCCTTGGACGATCAAATCATTCACGCACATGGCCACCAAATCTATACCAATTCTGTCATGCAAATTATAATCGATAGCGAGTTTAACTTTGGTGCCTACGCCATCATTGGCAGCAACCAATAAAGGATCATCATAGCCAGCGGCCTTTAAATCAAAAAAACCGCCAAAGCCGCCAAGCTCAGCATTAGCACCAGGTCTAGCCGTGGCCTTTGCTAAGGGCGCGATAGCTTTTATAAGTGCATTGCCCGCATCGATGGATACGCCTGCTTTGGCATAGGTATAAGATGAATTTGAGGTGTTATTTTTTGTCATTATGCGCTGCCTAGCTATTTCTTGCTTGGATTTCTACGTCAATATCGCCAAAAGGACATTAATGATAGAAAGATTCACGCATTTAAAGCTTTATGTTGCGATTATTTTGTTACTGGCCTTGCTCAGTAGTGCCATAGTATACGCACAAATAGAAGGCGCACCTCGCGGCGTACTGCCTGTGGCAAGCAGTGGTGATTTTGAAGTCACTGGTATAGAAATTGATGTTGAAGGCGTAAATGCTTTTGAAGCACGTTCAAAAGGATGGCAAGTTGCGCAGCGCAAAGCATGGCAGAAATTGTGGGCGCGCACACGCGGCGGCAATGGTGGTGGATTATCGGATAATAGTTTGGACTCGATGGTATCTTCGATTGTTGTGGAAGAAGAGCAAATAGGGCCCAATCGTTATGTTGCAAAATTAGGAGTGATATTTGATCGTGCGCGTGCAGGTCAGCTGTTGGGTGTAAAGGGGATTAAAAGACGCTCTGCACCTTTGCTAATTTTGCCGATCACAATTTCTGGGGGAGCGCCCGCGCTCTATGAACGGCGCACCGAATGGCAAAAAGCATGGGCGCGGTATAAAACATCGGACAGCAGTATTGATTATGTAAGGCCGAGCGGCTCAGGAGCGGAATCTTTATTACTTAATGCGGGACAAATTAGCCGCCGTTCGCGTTCTTGGTGGCGCGTAATATTGGATGAATTTGGTGCTGCAGACATTGTTTCTGCGACAGCGCGCTTTGAACGTTCCTACCCTGGCGGTCCTATAACAGCCCATTATACAGCGCGCTATGGTCCAGATAATATATTCATTGGGCGCTTTTCGCTAAAAGTATCGAATAAAAATGGTGTTCCAGCTATGATGGATGCAGCCGTTAAGCGTATGGATAAATTGTTTGAAAATGCATTGGCTGCAGGCCGCTTACGCCTTGATAAGAGTTTAATCCTAGAAGACCCTGAATTGATTGAAGAGGTTGAAGCGATTGTGGAAACGCAAGATAAAGAAGAGGGTGTAGAAACTCAAACCGCCAGAAATAATAAGGATAGGGATGACGAAGAAAATAATGTAGCGACCAGCGAAATAAGCGAACCTGTTGCGGCGCCCGTTATAACACAAACATTCTCTATCCAATTTTCAACGCCAGATGTTGGTGCAGTCGATGCAGGCGAGGATTCTGTTCGCTCAATCTCAGGCGTAAAATCAGCCTCAACGACTAGCTTAGCGCTTGGCGGAACATCGGTTATGCGCGTTTCTTATGCTGGCGATGCGGCGGCTTTGAGAGCGGCTTTATCGGCAAATGGATGGCGCGTTGGCGGTGCGGGTAATATAATAACTATTTCCCGTTAATTGGTATTCCCACAATGCGCCAAATTCCTCTGCCATTAGATCATGATAAGAAAAATGATGAATTGATTATAACGTCTACTAATCAACATATTTATGATCGTATTATTGCCATAAAAAAAACAGAACGTGTGCAATTGTTAATTTTGGGTGATGATAAATCAGCCAAAAATATGTTTGGCCGCTATTTTGAACAATTTTGTGGTGGAATATTTATCAAAGATGCTGATACACTGCATGCTAATAAACTATTTTTTGCATGGAACAAGGCTCATGAAGAAGGGCGTTCTTTGATGATGAACGCAACGCATGAACCCTTACGCTGGAATATCATATTGCCAGACCTTAAATCGCGTATAGCATCTATGGAGTTGCTACAAATCGGACCACCCGATGATGAACTTATTATAGAATTAATAATGCAAAAATTAAGATTGTCAGATGTTGCTATCTCATCAAAAGCAATATCTTATTGCCAAAAACGATTAGAAAGAGATTATCCGTCCCTGGACAATTTTATAAATCAATGCATTGGCATTGCAAAAGAGCAAAACAGAGCGATAAAATTGGAAGATGTTAAATCCTTACTAATCGCACATGGCCAGCATAATTTATTGTGATATTCATGAAATTGACACAAATTTAATATCATATGATTGTGTAAGGAGTAGAATTTTGTGACCGCGCAAACCCATAATGATATATATATCAACCGTGAACTAAGTTGGATTAAATTTAACGAGCGAGTTTTAAGCGAAGCTGAGAATAAAAACCATCCCTTACTCGAAAGATTAAGGTTTCTCTCTATTTCAGGCAATAATTTAGATGAATTTTTTATGGTGCGCGTAGCAGGCCTTATTGGCCAAGTTAAACAGGGAATAGAGTTGCTAACGGCTGATGGGATGACACCACAACAGCAGCTTGATGCTATTTATGTGCAAACCGACATTTTGATAGAGAAGCAACAAGAGATATGGCGGGATCTTTATGCTTTGTTACAAGTAGAAAATATCCGAATCATTCAACCCGAAGAATTAAGTTCTGTGCAAAAGTCTTGGCTTCGTAATTATTTTTTGAACGAATTATTTCCTATTTTAACGCCGCAAGCACTCGACCCTTCGCACCCTTTTCCTTTCATACCAAATCTTGGCATGTCAATGGTTTTGGATTTTGAACGTAGCAGCGATAATCGCGTGATTAGAGAGTTATTAATGCTCCCAGCCTCTATTAATCGCTTTGTGAGAATAGCTGGCAATAGCGCCGATTATATTTCGCTCGACAATGCGATATTGACTTTTATTGATGTTCTTTTCCCTGGGCATAAATTGCTCGGCTATGGTACATTTCGGATTATCAGAGATAGCGACTTAGAAGTTGAAGAAGAAGCCGAAGACTTGGTACGCTATTTTAAAAATGCTATCAAAAGACGCCGCAAAGGGCAGATAGTGCGTTTGGAATTGGCGGATGATCTATCCAAACCTGTTGAGCATCTGCTCGAAGAAATCAGCCAAAGCGCGAGTGTGTCCAAAAGTCATATCCAAGGCTTTATTGGAATCGCTGATTTAGCAGAATTAGTGAATGAAGATCGTGCTGATTTAAAATTCACCAATTTCACACCGCGCTTTCCAGAACGTATCAGAGAATATGATGGTGATTGTTTCGCTGCCATTAAAGCCAAAGACATATTAGTGCATCATCCTTATGAATCCTTTGAAGTTGTTGTGGCTTTTTTGGAACAAGCCGCAGCAGACCCCAATGTTGTTGCGATTAAACAAACCCTTTATCGTGCTGGCCGGCAATCCAAAATCATACGTGCGCTCATAGATGCGGCTGAGGCAGGGAAATCGGTAACTGCTGTGGTTGAATTGCGCGCACGCTTTGATGAAGAGCAAAATATTTATTGGGCCGATGCTCTCGAACGGGCGGGTGTACAAGTCGTTTATGGCTTTATCGAGCTAAAAACCCATGCGAAAGTTTCTATGGTGGTGCGGCGCGAAGAAACAGGTGTTACCACCTATTGTCACTTTGGAACGGGCAATTATCACCCGATAAATGCACTTATATATACAGACTTAAGCTATTTTACGGCAAATCCCATATTGGCCAATGATGCTGCACAATTGTTTAATTATATAACTGGATATGTCGCACCAAAGGGCCAAAAGCTGATAAAAATGTCGCCGTTAAATATCCGAAAAGAGATTGAAAGCCTGATTCAAAATGAAATGGAAAATGCGAAGCAGGGCAAACCAGCAACTATTTGGGCCAAAATGAACTCTCTTGTCGATACGTCGATCATTGATAAATTATATAAAGCCAGTCAGGCGGGGGTTCAAATTGATCTGGTTGTTCGCGGCATTTGTTGCTTGCGCCCAGGGCTAAAGGGATTATCGGATAATATCCGCGTTAAATCAATAATTGGGCGATTTTTGGAACATAGCCGTATATGGGCTTTTGCCAATGGAGAGCAAATGCCGCATAATGATGCAAAAATCTATATAAGCTCTGCCGATTGGATGCCGCGTAATCTCGACCGGCGTGTTGAATATATGTTGCCGATAGACAATGAAACGGTGCATGAGCAGATTTTAGAGCAAGTGTTAATTGCCAATCTAATTGATAATCAGCAAAGCTGGCAATTGAGCAGTGACGGCGAATATATACGATCAAAAATTGGCAAAAAGAAATTTAACCTGCATGATTATTTTATGAATAACCCATCGCTATCTGGACGCGGTAAAGCATTGAAGAAAAGAAAATCTGTCCCTAAGCTCTATCTTGGGGATTGAATTACACATTAGAGGGATATTGCTATGTGCCAGAATCAAAGCGATGCATAATAAAGGCAATCGATCAGCGGTTATCGATATAGGGTCTAATTCGGTACGCTTAGTTGTTTATGCAGGCCATAGCCGCATTCCTTCAACTATTTTTAATGAAAAAATATTAGCTGGCTTGGGTCGTGAGCTTGCAACAACCGGCAATATAGGGGCTGAGAATTTCGATCAAGCGATAGGGGCTCTTAAACGATTCAGGATTTTATGTAAGACATTGGAAGTGTCTGATATTAATATTATTGCTACTGCCGCTGTTAGAGATGCTGATAATGGTCCACAATTTGTTGAAGCGGCCAGAGAGATTGGATTGAAAATTGAAATTATTGATGGGCAGCAAGAGGCTCAATATTCTGCTCTTGGAGTGATCTCTGCTTTTCCCGGTTACAATGGTGTTATGGCAGATCTTGGCGGGGGTAGCTTAGAAATAGCACAAATTAGTGATGGTAATATTGTGCAAAAGATCAGCATTCCTATGGGTGTGTTGCGTGTGCAAAAGTGGTTTGAACAGGGATATGATAGCCTATTGTATCAATTTCAGAATTTCATCGATAAATCAGGATGGAATGAAATAGATAATTGTGAGAATCTTTTTCTAGTCGGTGGTTCATGGCGCGCTCTCGCGCATATTGATATGGATGATACAGATTATCCTTTGCGCGTCATAGATCATTATAAAATCGATATTGGCCGCTCGCGTGTCATGGGTGCGTTGCTCGCAAAAAGAGGTGATGAGAATCACAATAGATCACTCGGTATATCCTCATCACGTATCAAAACATTACCGCAAGCTGCTGCTTTAATGCGCTGTGTTTCAGAATATTTTCAGCCTCAATCGCTCTATACATCTGCCTTTGGTCTGCGAGAGGGAATATTATTCTCAAAACTTGATAAAGAAATACAGGCCTTGGACCCGCTGTTGATTGGAACGCGCGAATTTTCCAGAACACAAAGGCGTTTTCATGGCAAAAAAAGTGATCTTAACGCTTGGATATCGGATATTTTCCAAGACGATAATGCGGATATGAAACGCATAAGAGCGGCATTTTGTAACTTGGGAGATGTAGCTTGGCGTGCTAACCCTGATTTTAGAGCAGAATGGGGGCTTGATATTGGCTTGCATGGCAATTGGGCTGCTATCAATGGTTCTGGCCGCGACATATTAGGACAGGCCTTATTTAGTTGCTTTGGAGGTGGTGCTAATATCTACCCTAATGGCGGAAGATTAGCAGACAAAGAAGCAATGAACCGGGCTATTGCGTGGGGTTTAACTGTACGATTGGCCCAACGATTAAGCGGTGGCCGCGCAGGATTATTATCTCGCACAAAAATAAGATTAGCGGACGATAAAAATATGGTCTTACAGCTACAAATTGAGAGTGATTATCAGGATATTTGCGGCGAATCAGTCACTAAAAGGTTGAAAAATTTGGCCGAATTTATGGGTTATGAGAGTGAAATAGTCTTTATCTAACCGCACCTTATACTGGTCACTATGTAATCTTCGTCATAGGCAATATTGATACGATTGACACGATGATCTTTTGATAGATTAGCCCTAGGTGGAACCCAACGTAATATTTTCGCTCCAGTAACGGATAAGATTGTTTTGGCTAATTCACTATCTGCTTTCTGACCGATATAACTTTGGGCTGATTTTGCATTGCATAAAAACCCACCAGCCTCAAAAAGTGAGATTGGTTCGATTATTATAGGGCTTGATTTAGGTGGTTCTTTGCTATTGGCACTACAAGCGAGCAGAGGTAAAAATGTAATAGACAATAAAGGTTTAAACATTTGGGATATCCTTATTTTCTGGTCCATGTTCGTTTACTATTTCATCTTTGGCTGTCCTAGTGATTTTTAACTTGCCATTGACCGCGGCAAAAGCAACTCGTCCTTCTACCAGATCAAGAGCATCTTTACCAAATTGTTCAAACCGCCATCCTTTTAAAAGATTTAATCCTTCGCGTTCACCCGAAGCCAATTGTTCTAATTCATCAGCTTTAGTTATCAAGCGCGATGCGACATTAATTTCGCGTGAACGAATTTTAAGCAATAGTTTAAGCAGGTCAGCCACCAAAGCGCTATCGCGACCATTACCGCTTGGACGTTTTCTCTCTGGCATATCCTCCTTGTTGAGGGCTTTGCTATTTTCTATGGCTTGCATCATACGGGCACCTACATCATTGCTTTTCCATGAAGCAGAAAGGCCCCTTACGCGGCCTAGATCAGCCTGTTTTTTTGGCGGATGAACCGCAATATCAGCCAATGTTTCGTCCTTAACCACTCGTCCACGCGGAATATTTTTATGTTGTGCTTCTGTTTCTCTCCAAGTTGCAAGAGCTTTGATACGCCCCAGCACATCGGGTGCGCGAGATCGAACTTTGACCTTTTTCCACATCAATTCTGGATCATTTATATAGTGATTGGTGTTAGAAAGCTTTTCCATTTCATCATTTAGCCACTTGCCGCGCCCTGTTTCTTTTAGTTTTTCCAACATCATAGGAAATAATTTGGACAAATAGGTGACATCAGCAATGGCATAATCAATTTGACGTTTATCGAGCGGCCTGCGTGACCAATCGGTAAATCTAGCGCCCTTATCTATTTTAACATTAAGCCATAAATCAACCAAATTGCTGTAACCAATTTGCTCGCCTTGCCCCAATGCCATAGCGGCGATCTGTGTGTCAAAAATTGGGAAAGGCGTATTACCTGTCATATTAACAAAAATTTCAATATCTTGGCCAGCAGCATGAAAAACCTTTAATACATCATGATTATCGGTCAGCAATTCTAATAAGGGGGTTAAATCAATATCTTCGGCCATCGGGTCAATAGCGGCAGCTTCTTCACTATTGGCAATTTGTATTAAACAAAGTTCTGAATAATAGGTGTTTTCTCGCATAAATTCGGTGTCAACCGTCACAAAAGGAGACGTAGCAAGGCGCTCGCAAAATGATGCCAAGGTTTCGCTGTCCGATATAAGTGGAAGAATCTTCATATAATAACCTCATAACACTCATTCTGAACTTGACAAACTATGCTCTCATCTGTGTAGCGAAGCCATAGATTTTTTTACGCTATTAAATATTGGAATTTTGCGCCATGCACGCTTTTCGTTCACATAATTGCTCCGCTCTTAGGTCAACAAACGTAGGGGATACCGTCAAATTATCGGGGTGGGTACACCGCAAGCGCGACCATGGTAATTTACTGTTTATCGATTTACGTGATCATTTTGGCCTTACCCAAATTGTCACCGATGTAGATAGCGATGCTTTCAAATCATTGGAACATATCCGCAGCGAATCGGTCATTTGTATAACGGGTGACGTTGTTGCGCGCGATGTAGAGGCAATTAATAGTAATCTGCCAACGGGCGAAATCGAAGTACGCGCCAGAGAAGTCGCTATTTTGTCAGAAGCAGCAGAATTGCCGATGCCAGTCGCTGGCGAACAAGAATATCCCGAAGACATTCGTCTGCGCAATCGTTTCCTCGATTTGCGCCGTGAAAAGGTTCACGCTAATATGATGCTTCGTTCCAATGTGATTTCATCATTGCGCAATCGCATGGTAGAGCAGGGCTTTACCGAATATCAAACCCCCATTTTAACCGCTTCATCACCCGAAGGCGCGCGTGATTATCTTGTACCTAGCCGCGTGCATCCGGGTAAATTTTATGCGCTGCCCCAAGCTCCGCAAATGTTTAAACAGCTTTTGATGGTGGCGGGCTTTGACCGTTATTTCCAAATCGCACCATGTTTCCGCGACGAGGATGCACGTGCAGACAGAAGCCCTGGCGAATTTTATCAGCTCGACCTTGAGATGAGTTTTGTAACGCAAGATGATGTGTTTGAAGCATTAGAGCCTGTATTGGCGGGCGTGTTTGCGGAATTTGCCAATGGTAAAACTGTAACGCCATCGGGTGAATTTCCGCGCATTCCCTATAAGGAGGCTATGCTAAAATATGGCAGTGATAAGCCTGATTTGCGTAATCCGATTATCATTCAAGATGTGACTGAGCATTTCAAAGGCTCTGGCTTTGGACTGTTCAATAAAATTACATCGGGCGGCGGCATAGTGCGGGCTATTCCTGCACCTGAGGCAGGTAAAAATAGCCGTAAATTCTTTGACGA
>CALDZL010000022.1 GCA_937944295.1 uncultured Sphingorhabdus sp. | reverse complement strand
CGTCTTGAACTCGCCAAAGCCCAAGCACCTATGGCCGCCTATTTAAGCTGCAGCGACAGCCGCGTATCACCAGAGCTTTTATTTGGCCGCGGATTGGGGGAATTGTTCATCGTCCGTAATGCGGGCAACACCATTGATACGGTAGCGCTTGGGTCGATTGAATTTGCCGTTGGTCCGCTGGGCGTGCCATTGGTTGTCGTGATGGGGCATCAAAGCTGCGGCGCGGTAGCAGCAGCCATCAGCGTCGTACAGGATAATACTATATTCCCAGGCAGCATTGGCCGTATGATCGAGCCAATTATACCAGCCGTACTATGCGCGCATGGCAAAGATGAAAAGTTGCTCGAAAATAGTGTGAAAGCCAATGTCAGCCGCCAAGTGCAAATATTGCGCAATGCTACTGATCCTATTTTACGCGATCCTCAAGATGCTGGCACTCTGAAGGTAGTTGGCGCTTATTATAATTTTGAAACAGGCGAAGTCGATTTTTTCGATCAGCCGTAAAACAGAGTTTCAGAGGGCTATCAATCACATCAATTAATTTAGCGCGCTACCTTATTTCAAAGCCTTCATATAAAAAGACCCCGCATTGCTGCGAGGCCAATTATCAGAGATCGATTAGATCGTGGGGGATGTTAGATTTTGCGATCATTAAGCGGTTGCACTGGACGTGCATTATTGCCCATCAATTCGTTCAATGTTTCAATCTGTTCTTTGCTGGCAGTAACAGGCTTTGTCGCAACATGCCAATTCACACCTTCGCTGCATGGCGGTGTTGTTAGCGACCCCGCAAAATTATAAACATCTAAGCTATCTGGCAACATTGCAGCCACATCAATGCTCACCTTGCTATCAACATTGTCAAGCATCGCTTGCAATTGTGGGTTGGCTTCGCCTTCTTCAAACATAAGGCCCAAAACAGCCAAATCACCGCCTTCGGTTGCATGCACAAGATGCGCGGTTAACGGGAAAGCTTTTCCCGCTACAGTATTTTCTGATGGCGTGTGCATATGAAATTGGATCAAGCCATATTCATTCTCACCAGAAGTCATTGTGAAACCAGCTTCAAAATCCGCCTGTACTGTATAGCCTTTGTTGACAATTTTGGCTTCGCTTGCGCCATAATTAACAGAAACTTGCGTAATATTCGCATCGCTTGGCGCGGGCAAGTCGATCGGGGATTGTTCTTTGCCTGTTTTGCAAGTTGCATAATCTTCACTTAGATCGCCCCAAGACGCAGGACCATCACTTTCACCATAACCCCATAAAGTTTTTTTAGCCTCTGTATCTTCAGTTTCGGTTGTTTCTTCTGAGGAATCTACATTTTGTGAGCAACCTGCGATTGCTAATGACGCCGCAGCACATAAAAATGCCGATTTACGTATAATTTTCATAATCTTCTCTCTTTCTAATCATTAGAATTGTCTAATAAATGAGACAAATTCTAATAAGAGTGATTCAATCTTATTACAAGTAAAATATGAATTTTCTTGACCTTATATATTGGACTCGTAAAGCGGCCTTAACATTGTGCGTTGCAAAATATTAGCACATAAATATGAGGGCAAAACAGCATGGCAATTCATAGTGATTTTAAACGTGATTGGTTATCCAATCCCAAAGCTGAATTTTTATCAGGCCTTGTCGTCGCATTAGCACTTATCCCTGAGGCGATTGGATTTTCGATCATCGCTGGCGTTGATCCGCGCGTTGGCCTCTACGCCAGCTTCTCTATCGCCGTCATCATTTCTATCATCGGCGGACGCCCTGGAATGATTAGCGCCGCAACGGCTGCCATTGCCGTGTTGGTGGTGCCATTGGTGCGCGATTATGGCGTCGAATATCTGTTTGCCGCCACCATATTGATGGGCATATTTCAGGCCATTGCAGCCCTTTTACGATTAGATTTGCTTATGCGCTTTGTATCGCGCAGCGTGATAACAGGATTTGTGAACGCGCTGGCAATCCTCATATTCATGGCACAATTGCCGCAGTTGATGGGTGATAATTTTACGATCACTACCTATGCGATGGTGGCCGCTGGTCTCGTCATGATATACGGCATACCCTATATAACCAAGGCCGTGCCAGCACCTTTGGTAGCGATCGTCCTCATCGCTGCGGTTTCCATCTATTTCAAATTGGATGTGACCACAGTGGGCGATACGGGTAAATTGCCCGAAACCATTCCATGGTTCCATATCCCGCAAATCCCAATCACATGGGAAACCTTGCAAATCATCGCGCCTTATTCATTAGCCATGGCAGCGGTTGGTCTACTTGAATCGCTTCTTACCGCGTCCATTGTTGATGATATGACCGAAACCCGCAGCGATAAAAAGCGCGAAACATATGGCCAAGGCATTGCCAATTTCGTGACAGGATTCATCGGCGGTATGGGCGGCTGCGCTATGATCGGCCAATCGGTGATTAACATAAAATCGGGCGGCCGCAGAAGGCTATCTACCTTTGTAGCGGGCATCATGTTGCTCATCCTCATCGTCGCACTAGGCGATTGGGTTGCGCAAATCCCCATGCCCGCCTTGGTCGCGATTATGATATTCGTATCTATCAGCACCTTTCGTTGGAAAAGCTTTACCGAAATCCGCCATCACCCATGGCCATCCAGCGTAGTGATGGTTGCAACCGTTGTCATGGTGGTGTGGACACATGATCTATCGATCGGTGTGCTGACGGGCGTATTGCTAAGCGGTATATTCTTTGCCTATAAAGTGCGCCAATTGGTTACAATCAAAGATCATATCGAAGACAAAACTCACCATTATATTTTTGGCGGGCAAATATTCTTTGGTTCGGTTGATATGATGTATGAAGCGATGGAATTTAACGAAGAAAATATCGACAAGGTCATCATCGATATTCATGATGCGCATTTTTGGGATATTTCCGCAACGGGCATATTAGACAAAATTGCCGAACGCCTCAAAAATGAAGGCAAGCAAGTTGAAATTATCGGCATGAATGAAGCCAGCGCGACTTTGGTTGAAAAATATAGCGATCATGAAAAACCGTTCAAAAGTCTCGGCGTTATTGGGCATT
>CALDZL010000021.1 GCA_937944295.1 uncultured Sphingorhabdus sp. | reverse complement strand
TTTTTGCGGCGCTGTTTTTTCCATTATATCAAATTTCCAGACCGTGAAACGATGCAAGATATTATCAATGTGCATTTCCCAGACATTCAAAAAATATTAGTAAGCCGTGCTATGGATATATTTTATAATATCCGCGACGTTCCTGGTTTGAAAAAGAAACCGAGTACCAGCGAATTGCTTGATTGGCTCAAATTATTGCTTTATGAAGATATGCCGCTTGAAGTGCTGCAAAATGCGGACTCAACAAAAGCTATTCCGCCGCTGCATGGTGCGCTGTTAAAGAATGAGCAAGATATTATGCTATTTGAACGTCTTGCATTCATGGCAAAGCGCAATAGTTAAATATTATAAGCATAAAGTTCATGTCCTAATTCAAAACCAACATGGAAATATCATTATGTTCTTTAATTTTATGGACGAGTTAAGAAATGCTGGCCTAAAAGTTTCTTTAAAAGAACATCTCATGCTGCTCGATGCTCTTGATGCCGACGTGATTGAACAAAGCCCTGAAGAATTTTATTTTTTAGCACGCGCTACATTGGTAAAAGATGAAGCCAAGCTTGATCGATTTGATCAAGTCTTTAACAAAATATTCAAAGGGATTTTCAGCAATTATGCAGAAGAAAATGTTGAAATTCCTTCAGATTGGCTCAAATCTGTTGCCGAAAAATATTTGTCTGAAGAGGAAATGGAAAAAATAAAAGCTATCGGCGATTGGGATGAGCTGATGGATACGCTCAAAAAACGCCTAGAAGAACAAGAAAAACGTCATCAAGGCGGCAATAAATGGATTGGTACTGGCGGCACATCTCCATATGGTAATGATGGTTACAACCCCGAGGGCGTGCGCATCGGCGGTAAGAGCAAACATGGCAAGGCCGTTAAAGTCTGGGAAAAGCGCGAATTTGAAAATCTGGACAATGATCGCGAAATAGGCACAAGGAATATCAAAATTGCAATGCGCCGCCTTCGCCGTTTCGCCCGTGAAGGGAGCGCCGAAGAACTTGACATTAATGGAACCATTGAAGGTACGGCAAAACAAGGTTGGCTTGATATACAAATGCGCCCTGAGCGGCGTAATACGATCAAATTATTATTATTACTCGACGTTGGCGGTTCAATGGATCCTTTCATTAAATTATGCGAAGAATTGTTTAGCGCAGCCACAAGCGAGTTTAAAAATATGGAGTTTTTCTATTTCCACAATTGTCCTTATGAGGGTCTGTGGAAAGACAATAAACGCCGCTTTGCTGAGCGCACGCCAACATGGGATATTTTGCATAAATATCCGCATGATTATAAAATTGTCTTTGTTGGCGATGCGGCTATGAGTCCTTATGAAATAACGCACCCTGGCGGCAGCGTTGAGCATTTTAATGAAGAATCAGGCCATGTTTGGATGCAGAGATTTGTGAACACTTATACATCTTGTGTGTGGCTTAACCCTGTTCCGCAAAAACAGTGGGGCTATTCGCAATCCACAAAGGTCATGCGCGAAATTATGAACGAACGTATGTACCCCCTGACATTAGATGGTCTCGATGATGCAATGCGCGAGCTGTCTCGGAAAAATTAGTTGTTACCAATCAGTAGAGATAATATTTTGCGCTCTCTATTGACCATGATTTTTCATCCGTAATTGCCATGGCATCTAACTCGCCAGCGGTTGCATTAGGGTTATCAACCCATTCGCGTAATAATGGCCCGCCATTAATAACATCAATTGCTAGCTTCCCAAACTCATATTCATACTCAAAGTCACGCCATAAATCATAGTCAGGATAAAGATTACGTATCGCTTTAAAGGCCGCAATTTGCACCCGCCACGGTTTGAATTTCTCATGGTTATAATAGGGGCCATCGCAGTGAATTTGAACGCCGTGGCATAATTGTCCTACATGTTTATGAAAAGTCGGTTCAAACCAACATTCACGCAATATACACCCCTCTAGCCACAGCGGTGCTATTCTTTTCATCTCCAATATTACCGCTTTGGCGTCTATATCGGGTGCTCCAAATATCTCTAAGGGGCGCGTTGTACCCCTGCCCTCAGATAATGTAGCGCCTTCCAGTAACACAGTTCCCGCATAAGCCCGTGCCATAGAGACATTAGGCGCGTTCGGACTAGGGTTTATCCAATCACGGTCTGATGGCCAGCCATGATTATCAGATATATCCCAACCTTGCATAGCAACGACTTTATAACGCACATTCAAGTTGAAGTGATCGATAAAATAATGACCAAGTTCGCCGAGCGTCATACCGTGGCGCATAGGAATTTCAGCAGCGCCAACAAAGCTCTGCCAACCATCGCGCAAGGACAGTCCCTCAATTGGCCGCCCCGCTGGATTAGGGCGATCCAGAACCCAGACTTCCTTGTCCAAACGCGCAGCCGCTTCTAAAATATAACGCAATGTCGTGATAAAGGTATAAATACGGCAGCCCAAATCTTGCAAATCGAAAAGCACAATATCAAAACTATCCATCATCTCATCGGTGGGTTTGCGCACTTCACCATAAAGGCTAAAAATAGGGATATCATAATCAGGGTCGATATAATCATCCGACTCCATCATATTGTCTTGCTTATCACCGCGCAGACCATGTTGCGGTCCAAAAGCTGCGCTCAACTTAATTTCATCGCAGGCCGCCAGCGCATCCAAACTATGGATTAAATCTTGCGTAACAGATGCAGGGTGCGCCAATAATGCAACACGTCTGCCTTTTAATTGTGATCTGAGCAGCGCGTTCTCAATGAGAATATCAATACCATTTTTCATAAAATCACCTAGCGGCGCAACGGTATAAAAAGCAATCCCTTTGGTGAAAATTTGGGATGTCTTCACTATTGCCTAACGCCCAAAAAGATCGATCATCTTCGGAGAATATCATAGCACACAGACCAATATTTAGCGCACCTTTGGGCAGCACTTCATTGTTTAACACCACATTGCATTGTATCATCTGCGAACTGCGTTCTAAAATAATTTGGGGTTGCGCTATATTTAGCGGCTTCATTCCAGCGCGGTAATCATCAAAATGATAGGCAGCCCAGTCACCATTGGGCGCAAAATTATATTCATAATATTGCGGTCCATCATCATATTCTACAAACATTTCAAAACAGGTCATTTTCCATAATTCATCACGAAATTGCGGTTTCCCGACCTCTGACATTATGATAGTTTCAATATCACCACTCACTTTATAGCTTATTCGGCATTGTTCGTCAGTGATATTGATGCTGGCCGAAAAGGATAAATGCTGGTGCGCGGGATATTTCGGATGAGAAATTAATTGCATATTGAATATTCTTCGTCCCTATCTGTGCGTTAAAATATATATTATCAAATTTGGACATTATAAGCATAGTCTATTAAACAATACTATCCAATGATGATACATCATGCTAACGGGCCGTTCATTATGACACAATATACATCATCCCTACTGAACACCCTATATGATCGCGGCTATATTCATCAAATAACCGATGAATTAGGCCTAGATGCACTCGCTCAAAAAGAAATTATTCCTGGCTATATAGGCTTTGATGCAACAGCTTCTTCGCTACATGTCGGCAGCTTGGTGCAAATTATGATGCTTCGGCGTTTGCAGCAATGCGGTCATAAGCCTATCGTCATTATGGGGGGCGGCACAACAAAAATTGGCGATCCAACGGGCCGTGATGAGAGCCGCAAGATGCTCAGCGATGCAGAGATTGATGCGAATATCGCATCTATAAAGAAAATCTTTGAAAAATTTCTAACATTTGGTGATGGTCCAACGGACGCAATCATGATTAATAATGATGATTGGCTTGGCAAACTTGATTATTTGAGTTTTCTCAGAGACGCGGGACCGCACTTTACCATCAATCGTATGCTTACATTTGATAGCGTTAAGCTGCGCCTTGAGCGCGAGCAACCCATGACCTTTCTCGAATTTAACTATATGATTATGCAGGCCTATGATTTTCTCGAATTATCACGCCGCTATGATTGTAAATTGCAAATGGGTGGTTCTGATCAATGGGGCAATATCGTTAATGGTATGGAATTGGGCCGCCGCAAGGAAGGCAGACCATTATTCGGTTTAACCACACCGCTGATCACGCTCGCTGATGGCGGAAAAATGGGTAAAACAGCATCAGGTGCGGTCTGGCTCAATGAAGATATGCTTTCATCTTATGATTATTGGCAATTTTGGCGCAACACACAAGATGCAGATGTGGGCAAATTCTTGCGTCTATTCACCGATATTGATTTGGATGAAATAGCGCGCCTAGAAGCCTTAGAAGGCGCTGATATTAACCAAGCCAAAATTATTTTGGCCAATGCTACAACAGAAATGGCACACGGCAAAGAAGCTGCTCTTTCTGCTGAAAAAACTGCAAGTGATACATTTGCTAGAGGACAAAGCGGTGCGGATTTGCCGGAATATACTACCGAACATGACTCCATAACGCTTATCGATGCTATGATCTCATTAGGTTTTACAGCTTCAAAAGGGGAAAGTAAGCGCCTTATAAAAGCTGGGGGTGCTAAGATTGATGGAGAGACTATCAAAGATGAAAAGCATATCATCCATCGATCAACAACTCCACAAAAGATTTCCGCTGGTAAGAAAAAGCATGGTTTACTATCTTTTTAATAAAATTCATAAATTTTGATAATATTTACCATTTTTTTAGCGTTTTTGTTCATATTAGGCCTATGAACAGGATAATAAATTATGCAAATCATAGAAAATAATAATAGTTCAGATCAAAGAAGAGCGGCCAGACATAGAGCCGATTTTAATTCTATCACTGAGAGCAGAAAATATGGAGATGTTCCAGTTCATGTTATTAATATCTCTGCTCATGGTTTTATGATAGATAATAATGAAAAATTGCAACGTGGTGATCGAATCACCATTAGGCTGCCAGAAGCTGGTCATGTCGAGTCTTTAGTATTATGGGCGATTGATAATCGCGCAGGCTTGCAATTTGAACGTGTTATTCGTGTCCCAGAGTTTTTAGCTATGCTCGACAAAGTAGGCATCTCAAGTCGATAATTATCCACTGCGCAAGGTAGTAACTCCTGCATCTCGCTCAAATAAATAGAGTAAAACACGCACTGCCTCACCACGTCTACCAGAGAGACCTCCGTCTCTTTGTACCAGCAATTTTGCATCATCTGCCGCAGTAGAGAGCAATGCTCTTACTTGCTTATCATTGGCGACTTGAAAAGGCGAGCTACCTGATTGACGCGTGCCAATCATCTCTCCTGCTCCACGTAAATTTAAATCTTCTTCGGCAATCTCAAACCCATCATTGCTCTTACGCATCAAGCTCAGCCTAGCATGTGCAGTTTCTGATAATTCCTCTGACCTTATCAATAAACATATAGATTTCTCGCTACCCCTGCCCACACGTCCGCGTAATTGATGCAATTGCGCCAAGCCAAAACTATCCGCTGCTTCCACTATCATCAAACTCGCATTGGGAACATCAACGCCCACTTCTATAACTGTAGTTGCCACTAATAATAATATTTCTTTGTTGATGAAAGCTTCCATGACTTTGTCTTTGTCCTGACTTTTCATTCTACCATGGACCATAGCGACCTTGTTGCCAAAATGCTTTTGTAGCATCTCGGCTCTAACCTCTGCAGCGGCTTTACCGCTGCTGCTTTGTTCGATAAGCGGACACACCCAAAAGGCCTGTTTTCCAGAAGATATATGCCGCTCAAGTCCACTCACAATATCATTCATTCGAGTTTCGGGCATCACTACTGTTTCAATAGGTGTTCGCCCTGGAGGCAGTTCATCAAGCTGCGAGACATCCATTTCACCATAGCAAGCCAAGGCAAGCGTTCTGGGTATCGGCGTTGCTGTCATCACTAACAGATGCGGTACGCCCCTACCCTTTTTGGTGAGCATCAAACGCTGGCTAACACCAAATTTATGCTGCTCATCGATAACCGCAACTGCCAGATTTTTATAGGTAACCGCTTCTTGAAAAATGGCGTGCGTACCAATAATAATATCAATGGAACCATCCGCTAGACCCATCAATGTTGCTTCACGCACTTTGCCTTTATCTCGGCCCGTCAGAATTGCAATATTAACAGGTAAAGGCGCCAGCATTTGTTGTAAATTGGCAAAATGTTGCCGTGCTAATATCTCTGTTGGTGCTAAAAATGCTCCTTGATAGCCCGATTCTACGCATTGCAACAAGGCCATCAATGCGACTATTGTCTTACCAGACCCCACATCTCCTTGTAATAGCCGTAACATTGGACGGCTCTGTTCTAAATCCCCTTTTATCTCGGCAATCACCCTTTTTTGCGCACCCGTCATCTCAAAGGGCAGATGTAGCATTTGAGTCAGCCTATCATCACTATTAATGGGCAAACATTTGCGATTGTCCAATTCAGCCCGTACCAATTGCATCGTAATTTGATTGGCTAATAATTCATCATAAGCAAGCCGATCATGCGCATTCTCACTATATTCACTATGCATAATCTCTATAGAATCATACCAGCTCTTCCATTCCTTTTTTTTGAGTAATGATGGTTCAATCCACTCCTCTATTGTTGGACAAATAACCAGTGCTTCTTTTACCAATTGCCTCAAACGGCCATTAGTAATGCTTTCTGATAAGGGGTATATGGGTTCTACAAGAGGAACAGATAAGTCATTCTGATTATTTAGAGAATCATCTTGATCAGAATCAGTTTTATATCCCGATATATGGTCGGGATGAACAATTTGCAGTTCATCGCCATATTGTTCTAATTTACCCGAAATAATCCGATGCGATTCCATAGGTAGTTGTTTTTTTGCCCAACCCGCATTTTTACCAAAAAAAATTAGGCTAACTGTATCACCATTTTTATCGGCCCCAATAATCCTCAATGGGCTGCGATAATTGTGACCTGAACGCATATCGACAACGGTAATTTTAATAATGATATTATGCCCAACATCGCCTATATCTAAGGTTTCTCGATAATTACGATGTGTGAAATCATGCGGAAAATGATAGAGTATATCTTTAACGCGCTGTAATTTTAAACGCTCTAATGGTTTATTCAAGCGCGGCCCAACCCCTTTTAGCGATTGTACTTCTGAAAATAGTGGATTGAGTATATCGGGCCGCATGACTATCGCACCTTATAACGGCTCGGCAAACTATTCCAGTAGTCAATATTACAAAGGATAAATTATGGCGAATAAAGCACAACTTCGTAAATTATATTTTCGGTCATGGCATCGTGGTACGCGCGAAGCTGATGCAATAATCGGCGGTTATTTTGATAAATATGGAGCCTCTTGGAATGAAGAGGAGAATGCTTGGTTTGAGAGATTATTGAACGAGCAAGATGTGGATATTATGGGCTGGGCCATGGGAACCATTGAAGTTCCCAAATCTTTCCAAGGGCCGATGATGGATGTGATGAAAAAATTAGATTATATCAATGTGCCTAAGGGTATAGAGGATATGGATTGAATAGCACAATGAAACCGCTGTTTTTAATAGAGTAAATATGCAAAATAATACTGAAATCCACAATATATTAAGCAGCAAAAACGCCCTTACTTTGTCGGGTGTTGCAGCTGGCTTTACGCCGATTCTATTGACGGATATTGCACGGGCCAGCAAAGGACGCGCAGTATTTATAGCGCCCGATGAAGTGACAATGCGCTCGGTAGCAGAGAGTGTTCCCTATTTCGCAAAAGAAATCGAAATATTGCAATATCCCGCCTGGGATTGTCTGCCCTATGACAGAGCATCACCATCGCTCAATATCACATCAGAGCGTATGGCGACACTGCAAGCTTTGCAGTTGCCGATTAGAGAGAGTCAATTATTGGTTACGACCATTGGCGCTGTGATTCAAAAAAATATATCGCCATTCAGGGTGCGTCAAACGGGTGAAGTTTTAAAAATAGGGCATAATATTTCGCGTGAGAGAATAGCCGCCTTGCTACAATCCAATGGTTACTACCGTGTCGATACGGTCTCTGAACCTGGTGAATTTGCAATGCGCGGCAGTTTGGTAGATTTATTTCCTTCGGGATTAGATCATGGTATTAGACTCGACTTTTTTGGTGATGAGCTCGAGAGCATTAGAAAATTTAATGCTGAAAATCAACGTACAACGGGCCGTATGGATAGGCTTGATCTCTATCCTGCTGTTGAATCCTGTCTTGATGAAGATGCGATTAGGCGCTTTAGAACGGCCTACCGCGAACGTCATGGTGCCAATGCAACCAGTGATCCGCTCTATCAAGCTATATCAGAAGGTCGCCGACTGGCTGGCATGGATCATTGGTTGCCCCTTATTGAAGATAAGATGGTTCCATTATTCGACCATCTATCAAGCGATGATATTATCATACGCGATCAAGCTTGCCATGCAGCGGCGCAACAACGCTTTGATGCAATAGAAGATTATTATCAAAACCGCGTTCGCGTTGAGACTAAGGAAATAGGGGCATACCGCCCGCTAGAGCCAGAAAAATTATATCTGAGCGCCGAGGAATGCGATACAATTTACGCCGAGCGTCCAGTGCATTTGCTCAGTAATTTTGACGAGCCTGATAACGCAAACACACTCTCATTCTCTATTAAATCTGGTCGCGATTTTGCTCCAGAGCGCGCCCAAAAAACGGCTGTTTATGGCGCGGTCAATGCGCACATAAAAGCCTTAAAGAAATCTAATAGTAAAACCATTATCGCCAATTATAGCAATGGTGCGCGCAGCCGTATGCTCAAATTGATGAGCGAAAATAGCGACAATATTTTTGCAGAAGCCGCAAATTGGCAAGAAGCCCAAGCTATCGCTTCCAAAGGTGCAACCGCCATGATTATCTTGGCCATAGATCATGGTTTTACTGCCCCTGATATAGCGCTAATTACCGAACAAGATATTTTGGGTGATCGCTTAGTTCGTCGCCGCAAAAACCGCAAAAGTGCTGATGCCTTTATGGAGGAATTAGCAGCGCTGGCTGTTGGCGATTTGGTGGTGCATGTTGATCATGGTATCGGTCGGTATGAAGGTTTAATGTGCATTGAAGTTGGCAACAGCCCGCATGATTGTGTATCCTTAACCTATGCAGGCGGCGATAAATTATTCGTTCCCGTAGAAAATATAGATGTACTCAGCCGATATGGTGCATCGGGAGACACAGTTCCGCTTGATAAATTGGGTGGAGAGGCTTGGCAGCGCCGCAAATCCAAGCTTAAAGAACGCATCCGAGCCATAGCCCATGAGCTTATGAAAACGGCTGCTCAACGCGCGCTGCGCAGTGGTCAAACGGTAGATGTAGACGAATCTGCTTATAATGAATTTATCAACCGCTTTCCCTATCAAGAAACCGAAGACCAAGAACGCGTCATCCACGAAGTATTGGAAGATTTAACTTCTGGCAAACCCATGGATAGATTGGTGTGCGGCGATGTCGGGTTTGGTAAAACAGAAGTTGCCCTTCGCGCTGCATTTGTGGCCGCTCTATCGGGTATGCAAGTCGCTATCATTGCACCCACTACATTATTAGCACGCCAACATTATAATGGATTTGTCGAGCGTTTCCGTGATCTACCCTTTAATATTGGACGGTTATCGCGTTTGGTTACAACAAAAGAAGCCACAAAAACACGCGCTGGATTGGCCGATGGAACTGTTGATATTGTTATTGGCACTCATGCTTTATTGGCCAAAACCACAGATTTTAAACGACTCGGCCTTGTTATCGTAGATGAAGAACAGAGATTTGGCGTAACCCATAAAGAACGTCTAAAAGCCCTTAAAACCGACGTTCATATGCTAACACTTACCGCAACGCCGATACCGCGTACCTTGCAAATGGCGATGAGCGGGCTTCGCGAATTATCAGTCATTCAAACACCGCCTGTAGACCGACTAGCTGTGCGCACCTATGTCATGCCTTGGGATGGTGTCGTCATAAAAGAAGCCTTGATGCGCGAGCATTATCGCGGTGGACAGAGCTTTTTTGTCGTCCCCAGAATTGCTGATTTGACCGATATAGAGGAATATTTACGAACAGAGATTCCAGAAGTTAAATATATCTCTGCACATGGTCAAATGGTCCCAGCTGATATTGAAGAGCGCATGAATGCTTTTTACGACAAGAAATATGACATTTTATTATCCACTACGATTGTGGAGAGCGGTCTCGATATTCCATCCGCCAATACAATGATAATTCACCGTGCTGACCGCTTTGGTCTTGCTCAGCTCTATCAATTGCGCGGGCGTGTTGGGCGTTCAAAAACGCGCGCTTATGCTTATTTAACCACTAAAGACGATAGAGTTTTAACGGAAACAGCCGAGAAACGATTAAAAGTCTTAGGTGATTTGGACAATTTAGGCGGCGGGTTTCAACTCGCTAGCCATGATTTAGACATCAGAGGCGCTGGCAATTTGGTCGGCGATGAACAATCAGGACACATCAAAGAGGTCGGCTTTGAACTCTATCAGTCTATGCTCGAAGAAGCGATATTAGAAGCACGGGCCAATGACCAAGGTCTAGCTAAAGTCGAAGCGAGCTTTAGCCCGCAGATTACCATTGATGCCCCTATATTAATCCCAGAAGATTATGTACCTGACTTACCCGTGCGTATGGGTCTTTACAGACGCCTAAATACACTAGAGAGTAAAGATGAGCTGGAATCTTTTGCGGCAGAAATAACCGATCGTTTTGGCGAATTACCAGAACCAACAGCAAATTTAATACGTTTAATCGAGATTAAACAAAATGCTCTGAGAGCTTGCGTTACAAAAATTGAGATCGGCGCACGCGGTGCTTTAATTAGTTTCCAAAATGATAGACCTCCCGATATTAAAGGTTTGCTATCCTATGTTCAAAAATTAGGTCAAATTGCCAAATTACGCCCCGACGGGAAATTGGTGATAACCCGTATATGGCGTGATCCGCAAAGTCGTCTCAATGGATGTCTGCAGCTATCAAAAGGATTATTATCCGCTAATCGTAAAACATCTACATAAATGCTAATTAAATGTGGTTTCGAAGTGTGAATTTCTCAAACTGTTGAACAGATAAAGGTTTAGAACCAAAATAACCTTGATAAATATCACATTTTTCTTGGCTTAATAATTTTAATAAATCTTGTGTTTCAACGCCTTCGGCTATGGTTTTAACTTTAACTGCACGTCCTAGAGCAATAATTGATCGTAGCACCATCAAATCCTTATTGGAGCGCGTGATATTATGTATGAGGGACTTATCTAATTTTAAATAGTCCAGAGGCAATTCAGAAATATAGGATAGGCTGCTATATCCTGTTCCAAAATCATCAATAGCTATTTTAATGCCTTTTTCGCGCAGAGATAATAAGGACTTTCTGGTTAGTTTAAAATTCTCTATTAGATTTTCTTCGGTTAATTCGATGGTCAATTGCTCTGGGTTCAAACCATTTTGATCAATCATTTTGATAAAAGATTGGGTGAAATCATTATCGCTCATCTGTTGTGGTGTCACATTGACTGACAATCGTAAATCCGCCATTGCGGAAGGCCAATTAGAACATATATTAAGCGCAAGATTTTGAATGTGCTGCGAAATTACATCACGATAATCGCATCTATCTGCCACAGAGAATAATGTATCAGCGCCTAATTTCCCTAAGCTGGGGTGATTCCATCTCGCAAGGGCTTCGGCACCAATAACCTGCCCATTATCAATATTAAATTGTGGCTGGAAAACAACTTCTATTTGATTATTATCAATAGCAGAACGTAATTCCTTCTCAATATTTTCATTATATTGTGGGTTAATATTCTGATTAATATCTGCAACCGATATAATCAAATTCGGATGCTTCATAACCTCTTTTAATGTCAAACTAGCACGGCGTAGGGCGGAGATCCCATCTTCACTATTTTGCGCGACACATATAGCTGCCCTAGCGGATATATGATATTCTTCTCCATCGATATCAATGGATTCGCTTAATGCTTTAATAATTTCATCCGCCATATTTTTTAATATTTTCAGACTGATATCACCATTGAATACGACTAAAAACTCTTTACCTGATATACGCGCAACAAAATTATCAATTTTAGATTTATCCAACAATGCATCGCATATGCGCTCACCCGCTTGTTGAATAAGAGCGTTTCCCTGTGCGCGACCAAACCGATTATTAATTAACTCTAATTGTCGTAACCCAATAGCGATTAAACCTAGGCCGCCATCAACACTATATTTCCAATTAAGCAAATGGCTTCTGGCAAAACTTCCGCTGCGCACACCAGTCAATAGATCATGAGACCTCCAAGTTTTTATCTCTGAAACTTCTTCCATATAACCGCTGAGTATAGGTTCATTCAATTCGAGATGATGAATAAAGTTCCTATCTACCAATTTATGAGAAAAGCCACTTTGATTGTCACCGATACTCAACCTTCTATAAGCTGCAATAGCAATACGGCGTTGGTATTTAGATAGATAATGTAATAAATAAGTCTTTGGATATATTGTTTTCAAATGATTTTGCTGAGATGATGAAAGATTCTGATTAATAGCGTTTTGGATAAGAAAACCTGTCTCTAACGCATATGTTTTCAAATTAAATGACCAACTATAATTCACTGTTCGGCTATGCCGCTCGTCCATAATATGCGAGGATACATTGCCTTGTAATCTGGAAAGCATGGCCAGAGCTGTCTCCAAATTAGCATTCCAATATTCATCAGAACCACCAGCTGTGACAATATGAGTTGCCTCAATTTTATTCGCATCGGCAATCATTGCATTATCACTCACATCAACTGCAGATAATAATGCAAAACCATTGGCTGCGATAAAATTACTTAACTCTCTAATCTCATCATATGCATTTTCGGGCATATCACGCAGATCGATTATGGCTATGGATGCTGCAGCACCAATGAAGCGAGAGAGCAAATTATCACTGCGCCGCGCTGCTATCACACTCCAATTCAATGACTTAATTTTAGCTGTTAAACCGTCTCTATCCTCAAAAGATAATAGAAATACGCGTTTATGAGCTGCATCATTATAAACCATATTTCTTACTTATCTTATCTTTGATATAAAGCAATATATCGATTAATAATGTCCACTATATTGTTAATTCACAATAATTAAAGATGGATAACTGTAACAAATAAGCTATGTATAAATTATGATTGATGGACATGGCCGAAAAATAAATTATTTGCGGATATCGGTGACCGATAGATGTAATTTTCGGTGCCAATATTGCATGCCTGAAAATATCACATTCATGCCCAAAAATAAATTGATGGATTATACAGAAATTGCATTATTGGCAGATCGTTTCATCCATCATGGGATCAATAAAATACGTCTAACCGGTGGTGAACCGCTAGTAAGACGCGATATTGAATTGTTAATAAAACAATTAGGGCAATATGTTGAAAATGGTAAATTAGAAGAATTAACGCTTACCACCAACGGTAGCAGGTTAAGACAATATAGTAAGATGCTTTATGCCAATAATGTACGCCGCATCAACATTAGCCTTGATACCCTGTGTGCTGCAAAATTTAAGACCCTTACAAAAGGCGGTGATTTGGAAAATGTCTTGGATGGCATAAATATAGCAAAGGCAACAGGATTACACATTAAAATCAATATGGTTGCTCTAAAAGGGCAAAATGAAGATGAAATAACAGCTATGGCACATTATTGCGCAACTCATGGTTTCGACTTGGCCTTGATTGAAACAATGCCGCTTGGTAATGATATAGAGCATCGCACCGATAATTATATTGCGCTAAAAGATTTTATTGCGCCCTTACAATCTCAATATAATATTGATCCTATTGCTTATAAAAGCTCTGGCCCTGCTCATTATTTTTTAGTGAGAGGTTTAAACCTTAAACTAGGGCTAATAACGCCCTTAAGCCAAAATTTTTGTGATGATTGCAACAGACTAAGACTTACTACGGATGGCAAATTATTCATGTGCTTAGGATCTGATATGTATGTAGATTTTAAGCAAGCTCTGGTAATAGGCGGCATACAAAAGGTTGATAAACTCCTACAAAAAGCTCTCAAACTTAAACCTGAGCGCCATTATTTTGAGGATCAAATGTCTGATAATAACCTTTCTGTTAACCGAAATATGAATGTGACAGGCGGATGAAATATAAAAAATTAGCTTTGCTTCATTCTGATGCTTCTAATGCAATTGAAGCAGGACAAATATTGCGCGAACATTATCAATTTATCGACATTGAAGATGCTGATGCTTTAGTGGTATTGGGCGGCGATGGGTATTTGCTGCAAACATTGCACCAACAATTGGAAGAAGACGATCCCCTGCCCGTATATGGAATGAATAGAGGTACCATTGGTTTTTTAATGAACCATTGGAACGAAGTGGGCTTATTAGAGCGTATAGAAAATGCGAAAAATTTTAATATCACATCGCTGAAGATGAATGTTGAGACGGTTGATGGCCGCAAATATGAATTACCCGCTATCAATGAAGTATCCCTGTTACGGGAAACACGGCAATCAGCCAAGATACAGATAGAGGTAAATAAGCGCATCGTATTGCCCGAATTATCATGCGATGGTGTATTAGTGGCAACGCCTGCTGGATCAACTGCTTATAATCTATCGGCTAATGGCCCTATTCTACCACTTGATTCGGGTATGTTAGCTCTCACTCCTATCTCTCCTTTCAGACCAAGACGCTGGCAAGGAGCAATTTTACCCGAGAGATATGTAATTAAATTCACAATTTTAGAGTCTGATAAAAGACCCGTCAGCGCGGTTGCCGATCAGCGAGAAATAAGGGATATAGCCACTGTCAGCGTGCAATTGAACCGCAAACAGAGCTTAAATTTACTCTTTGATCCAGAACATGCGCTGGATGATCGTATAGCAATGGAACAATTTATCGTTTGATGCTTGCATTATCTATTTTTTCGCTGCTATAGGCTGCTCACGCCGTTTGTAAGAGCGGCTGTTCCCCGGTAGCTCAGCGGTAGAGCATCCGACTGTTAATCGGACGGCCGCCTGTTCGAATCAGGCCCGGGGAGCCATTTTCTTGAACTGCTATTGTAAACTAAAGCGCAGCTATTATGCTGTACCTTTTTCCTATTTCAAACCATCCTAGCTATAGAATAATATTCTTATTCCAACATATAGGGTGAGCAAGGACGTTAATATTTTTATGATTTTTTCTGGCAATATTTTTACGGCCAATAACGAACCAATTTGCCCACCAATTAAAACGGCAATACATAAAAGATAATATGGCGCGATAATATCATTCCATAATTCCCCTTGATATTTAACCAACTGACCAGAAAATCCTGCCACTGAATTTACCAATATAAATATTGATGCACTAGCTGCAATCTCACGCGCACTCCCCCATCGCAAAACCAGTAATAGCGGTGCTAAAAAAATACCGCCACCTATCCCAACTAGGCCAGCTAAGTAGCCAATTATAAAACCCACCAGTGCTGAGATAGATCGGCCGATTACGTTTACTCTTGATAGACTATTATCTTTCTGACGCCATAAAATTAAGAAACTAGATATTATTAATAATCCGCCTAATATTATAATGAATATATCACGCGATATTGGGGTTATTCCGCCCAACCATGCCGCTGGAACAGAGAATATCAATATCGGATATATCCGCTGCCAAGGAATAATTTTATGCAGACAAAAACGCAATGAAGAACCAGTTACGACGATAATATTACATAGCAATGCAATGATAGGAATTGCTTCATAAGGTGTCTCTGAAATCGCCAATAAAGCGATATAGGTAGAACCACCACCAAACCCTATTGAGGCATAGAGCAAAGCTGTTATGCCAAATATAACCGCTAATGAAAGCCCCCCTATTGTCATTAGAGTGACTTAGGCATGATGCTTAGGACAATTTTCCATGACAATGTTTAAATTTACGCCCCGACCCACAAGGACAAGGGTCATTGCGGCGCAAATCGGGGTCATTCAGCACAGCAGGGTCTAATTCATTCGTGGGTACTTGCCGTGGCGGCAATGAAGAAGTAACCAACCCTGAAGAAGTCGCACCATCATTATCCGCACTATTATCTTCGCCCGTCAATGGATCGATATGTGTTGTCATAAAATCAGGAAGCTCAGGCAATTCATCAAAATCAAATTTACTGTTCAGAGTAAACTCATTTGTGGCAATAGTTTTGGTCACATCCTCACGAATCGACGTCAACATGTTTTCAAACAAACCAAAGGCTTCTAATTTATATTCATTCACTGGGTTTTTCTGGGCATGAGAGCGTAAATGTACAACTTGGCGCAATGCGTCTAATGTGGAAAGATGCTCCTTCCAATGATGATCTATACGGTCGAGTAATATATTCTTCTCCGTACCATTCCAATCTTGCTCTTCTATGTGCGCGTGTTTGGCGACGAATAATTCTTCGACTTGAGCCGCCAGTCGTTCTTCAATAATATCAGGCTCTAATGCTTCTTCCTCGAGCCAATCATCAATTGGCGGTGCTAGACCCAGCACAGAAGTTGTGCGTTCTTTTAAGCGTTCAATATCCCATTGTTCAGGGTAAGTTCCAGTAGGACAAGATTCTTGCACCACCATATTGACTGTATCATTGCGCATATCACTCACAATATCGCCAACGTCTTGGGCTTCCATAATATCGGTCCGTTGCTCATAAATAACCTGTCTTTGGTCATTCATAACATTATCATATTCAACCAATTGTTTGCGAATGTCATAATTACGCGCTTCAACCTTACGCTGCGCCGTTTCAATTGCTTTGGATAGCCATTTCCCACCAATTGCCTCTCCATCTTCAAGACTGCTATTCATCATTTTTGAAAATAGGCTCTCAGAACCGAAAATTCGTAGCAAATCATCATCAAGACTTAAGTAAAAACGGCTCAGCCCAGGGTCGCCTTGACGGCCAGAGCGTCCGCGCAATTGATTATCAATACGGCGGCTCTCATGCCTCTCTGTGCCCAATACGAACAATCCACCAGCCTCTCTGACTTGGTTCTTCTCTAATTCAATCTCTTCTTTTAATTTTTCTATGGCTTTGTCTTTTTGAGGTCCCGCTTCTATTTCTGATAGTTCATCTTCGATACGGAAGTCTAAATTCCCGCCCAATTGAATATCCGTACCGCGCCCCGCCATATTGGTCGCAATTGTCACAGAACCTAAACGCCCTGCTTGCGCAACAATACGGGCTTCATTTTCATGCATCCGTGCGTTCAACACACTATGCTCAACCTCTTCTTTGTTCAAAAATTCTGACAATAGTTCTGACTTTTCAATCGATACTGTGCCCACCAACACAGGCTGACCTCTGTCATTTGCTTCTTTGATAGCCTTGGCTATAGCGCCAAATTTGTCATTGGTATTTTTAAAGAATTGGTCATCTTCATCAATGCGTTGTACAGGAACATTGGTCGGTATTTCGACAACATTTAACTTATAAATATCAAAAAATTCAGCAGCTTCTGTTGCAGCTGTGCCTGTCATGCCAGAGATTTTAGGATACATACGGAAATAATTTTGGAAAGTAATTGTTGCTAACGTCTGGTTTTCAGCTTCGATCTTCACATCTTCTTTCGCCTCTATCGCTTGGTGCTGACCATTGGACCAACGCCGCCCTTCCATCATGCGGCCCGTGAATTCATCAATGATAATGACTTTGCCGTCTTTAACGATATAATCGGTATCGCGTTTAAACATCACATTGGCTTTCAAGGCCATATCCAGATGATGCACGACTTGGGTGTTTTCAAAGTCATAGAGGTTGGTGCCTTGAATTAGGCCAGCTTCTTCGAGCAGGCGCTCAGCTTTTTCAGTACCATCCTCAGTTAATGTTATATTGCGCGTTTTCTCATCTTTTTCATAATCATCTTCGGTAATCTTAAGGACGATCTGATGAACAGCGATATAGAGATCGGTTTTATCCTCAGTAGGACCAGAAATAATCAGCGGTGTTCGGGCCTCATCAATCAGGATAGAATCCACCTCATCGACAATGGCAAAGTTAAAAGGACGTTGGACCATGTCTGCATGGCTATATTTCATATTATCGCGCAGATAATCAAAACCTAATTCATTATTGGTTGCATAGGTTATATCACAGGCATAAGCAGCGCGGCGTTGATGCTCGGCCAAATTGGGAACGATAATCCCAGTGGTAAGCCCCAAATAGCTATATAATTCGCCCATCCACTCTGCATCGCGGCGGGCAAGATAATCATTCACAGTGACAACATGAACGCCTTTGCCCTCTATTGCATTTAGATAACAAGCGAGCGTTGCCATAAGGGTTTTACCTTCACCAGTGCGCATTTCTGCAATCTCGCCTCTATGCAGCACGATACCACCAACCATTTGCACATCAAAATGGCGCATACCAAAAACACGCTTAGAAGCTTCTCTTACAGTAGCAAAGGCTTCTGGTAATATGTCATCTAAACTCTCGCCCTCAGCAAGACGTCCACGAAATATATCGGTTTGGGCTTTTAATTCGTCATCGGATAATGCTTCTATCGTCTCTTCTAAGGCATTAATTTTATGAACAACCTTCATAATTGTGCCGACATAACGATCATTAGAAGAACCGAATAAACTCTTGGCGATTTTGCCTAACATATAATATTCCCACTCGTCCGTGCAAAGCATCAAAACACATAAAACATTTTGAATATAGTGCCGATAAATAATCTTGTGAAGCGATGTAGGGTCGATAGCGCCGATAGTCAATTGACGAACGCAATTGAATTGCTATCTAAATGCCATGAAAATATCACCACTCGCCCCAAAATTATTTCCCAAACTGCCCGATATAGGCGGAATAGACTGTTATATTGCCCGCGCGCAATATAAAGAGTGGGACAGATGCGACCTAACCTATATTAAATTTTGCGAAGGCACTAGCGTCGCTGGCGTGTTAACACAGAGCAAATGTGCATCCCCAGAGGTGATGATCTGCCGTGAGCATTTAGCACATGGATACGCCCGCGCACTTATTGTCAATGCGGGTAACAGCAATGCTTTTACTGGGGCAAAAGGGCGCAGCGCCTGCGATCACATATTATTACGCGTGAGCAATTATTTGGGTTGCAACGAAAATGAGGTTTATATCAGCTCTACTGGCGTTATTGGTGTCCCCTTGCCTATCGATAAAGCCGATCAAGGCTTAGATAGGATATTAGATGAAAAACCCTGTTCTTGGCAGCAGGTAGCGGAAACCATTTGCACAACCGATACATTTCCTAAAGGCGCGGCAGCATCCGCCATAATAGCGGGTAAAAAAGTGCATATATCGGCTATTATAAAAGGCTCTGGTATGATTGCCCCCGATATGGCGACGATGCTGGGTTATATTTTTACCGATGCAGCCATTGATGCAAAATTTCTGCAGGAAATGCTCACAAAGGCCAATAAGAAAAGCTTTTCCTGCATCACCGTCGATAGCGATACTTCCACCAGTGATACTGTTTTGGCATTTGCAACAGGCCAAGCTGGCAATGCAAAACTAACCTCCTTCGATGATGCTGGCGTTGATGCATTCATGGCCGCATTGGATAGTGTCTGCAAAGAAATGGCGCAACTGGTCGTGAAAGATGGTGAAGGCGCTAGCAAATTTATCGAAATAAATGTGAGCGGTGCTGTCAGTGACGAAAGCGCGCATATTATCGCCAAATCTGTAGCAAACTCGCCGCTCGTAAAAACCGCCATTGCGGGTGAGGACGCCAATTGGGGACGCGTTGTTATGGCGGTTGGCAAAGCGGGCGAACCAGCAGATCGTGATAAGCTAAATATTGCTTTTGGTAATCATATAGTGGCCAAAGAAGGTGCTGCGGTTGAAGGGTTTGATGAAACGCCAGTGGCGCAGCATCTGAAAGGCGATGCAATTGAAATCCATGTCGACATTGGTTTGGGTAATGGAGCATCCACAGTATGGACCTGCGATTTAACCCATGGCTATATTGAAATTAATGCAGATTATCGCTCTTGAATCCTATCATCCACAAAAAGATCAGCGCGCTTCTTCTCAAAGTATCGCATGATATTATTCTACCCTATTATCGATCTTTGAAGGCTGATGACATTGAGGAAAAATCACCTGGTGATCTTGTCACCATTGCTGATAAATTAAGCGAAATTATGATAAGCGAGCATCTTGCCGATATTCTTCCTTTTGCACAAATTGTTGGTGAAGAAGCCGCAGCAAAAGACCCCGAAATTTTGCATAATCTATCCGCCAAGCAATGCTGGATAATCGATCCTATCGATGGAACTGGAAATTATGCACGCGGTGATGGTCCCTTTGGTATCATTATTGCCTTAGCTGAAAATAATGAAACGGTTGCAGGCTGGATGTATGATCCCATCAAAGAGCGCCTCTGCCATGCCATTCGCGGCGGCGGTGCTTTCATAGATAATGAAGCCATATATACACCGACAGAAGCTAGCGAACTTCCTTTAGCGGCAATTGCAACGGGCTATATGAGCGATGTAAAAAGCAAACAAACGCTCGAAAAAGCCAATGGTAATTATCACATTACTCCCATCCCAATGTGCGCAGCAGAACAATATCCGCTCCTAGCTCTAGGACAGCACCATATATCAATCTTTGAACGCACGCTGGCTTGGGATCATGCTGCTGGTATATTATTTTTAAACGAGGCGGGCGGAAAAGCCGCACGTTGGGACGGCAGCGCTTATCACCCAGCAGATAAAGAAAGCGGCCTGCTCGGTGCCAGTAGTTCCCAATTATGGGATGCAGCCGCCGAACATTTCGCCGCCATCCATCAATAAAGGTATATAACTTAAAGCCGACCTTCTAACCACTCTTTGAGAGCAGCTTTGGGTGCTGCACCCACTTTAGTTTCGACCGCTTCACCATTTTTGAACAAAATCATGGTTGGGATAGAGCGTACACCAAATTTACTGGGCGTATCAGGATGATCGTCAATATTGATTTTAGCAATTGTAATTTGTTCACCCAATTCATCGCTAATCTCTTCCAAAGCAGGGCCAATCATTTTGCAAGGCCCGCACCATTCTGCCCAGAAATCAACCAATACAGGTTTATCAGATTGTAAAACTTGTGCATCAAATTCCGCATCACTCACTGCGATAGTGGCCATAAATAATTCCTTTGTTAATTCTAAGCTATCTAATCATGCACAGCGCGCTTAGCAAGAGGGACAATGATAGAAAATCTATAATGCTATAGAGATGTTATGTTTGCGGTTTGTATATTTCTAATTCTGCATCGGACAGCATCATCATTTTAGGTGCAGATGTATAGAGCAATCCAGTTTTGATTATCCTATCGGGAAATATAGTTTTCAAAGCCGCTGCATAATGCGCCATTTGCCGCAGATAAGCAGCTGGAATATCATCTATCGTTTCTGGCACAGAAAACCCAGTTTTATAGTCAATAGCTATAATCTCACCTTCCGAAAACACCAATTGATCAATACGCCCATTAATAACCATTTCACCTACAACGGCCGTTATAGGAACTTCGCTGCGACTATTTTCTCCAAAATATTCCTTATACGCATCATTGCACATAATATTCAAAACGGGATCTATAATGTCACCCTGCCTCCAATTGGCAATATTTTGCTGCCTCTCAAACCATTTTTGCGCGCTTTGCCGTATATTATCAGTTTGAATTTGGTTTAGATATTCAAACAAATTATGAATTAAATTCCCGCGCTGCGCATATTTTTGCACCTCATCAGACAAAGGCTTCGATATGCTATCATCTACTATCACACGACTGGGAACTAGTGGTTTTGGTGGACGGCTTTCTTCTGGTGCACATTCATAAAGCCATTCAAGATCATCATCATATCGTTGCGGTTTTCTGATTATATCGCCATCTTTTTCCTTAAGTGGTTGCATCACAAGGCCTTCAAATACCAATTTATTGGTCCAAATATTGTCGGTCATTTCTTGTGCCCCGATGCTTTCCATAGCTTTGGAAATTGGGTCATACCAACTGGTTTCTTTGGGTTCTTTGCTTTTCTTACCCAGGCTTCCCGCCAATATTAAATGCTCTTCGGAGCGCGTCAGTGCCACATATAATAATCGATTATGCTCTTCTAATTCCTGTTCAATTTTTAAATCCCATGCCGCGCCTATCTTGCCCAACCTATTCTCTTTATTGATCGCTGGAATGGGCAGTTCAAAATTGGGTTCATTATTATTCACATCTCCAAGTATCTTAAGGTTAAAACTATTATCAGGGCTATTCGCTGGATCGACACAAATATCGGCAAGTATCACCACAGGAGCCTGAAGGCCTTTTGCTCCATGGACTGTCATCACTCTTACTTCGTCAAATTCGCCATTATTTTCACGCTTAATTTCAACATCGCCGCGCACCACCCAATCCAAAAACCCTTGCAATGATTGTCCTTGATCGCGGCTATATTCTAATGCGGTATTGAGTAATTCATTAATGGCTATTTCAGCTTCAAAACCAAGCCGCGCATATAATTTCTGACGTCCCCTTAAATCGCCCGACAATATTTCTTCTAAAAATTGATAGGGTGAGCTATAATCTGCCCTTGCAAGCAAAGATTGCAAATCCCCTACCTGTCCATCCAGCGCAGGGATATTTTTAATATGCTGCCAGAGGCTAATCTTTTTGTTGCGATACCCATATTGTAATAGCTCGTCATGATTAAGCCCCAACAATGGAGAGGTCAGCAATGTTGCGAGATTCAAATTATCTTCGGGTTGCAATACAAATCTGATAGCACTTAATAAATCCTGCACTGCTAGGGGCTTGGATAAAAATAGCCGATCAATTCCAGCCACTGTTATTCCTTTGGCATGTAAACGCGCAACTATAAGCGAGGCCAAATCACCACGTTTACGCAATAATATCATAATATCAGCCGCCCTTAAAGGCATGCCTGTCGTGCTTAATATAGGTTTCTTATCTAATAATTGCGCGATTGTTTCAGCCAATTTATCTGCCAAGACGCGCTTTTCTTCGGACATCCAGTTTTCATCATCGCTATCGAAATCGTCATTATCGTCGGATATATTAGCTTTAACAGGCGGGTATAATGTAATGCTGCCAAAATTCTGTTTCTTACCAAAATGATTGGCAATGGCTTTTTCTAAACCAAAAGATTGATGTCCCAAATTCTCGATCACTATATTTACAAAATCCAATATCGGTCTGGTCGAGCGAAAACTCTCTGATAAATTAAGATTATGCAGAGATTTGCCACCCGCTTCTAATTTATCATCAAAATAATCTTGAGCGACAGCATAGTTTTCAGGGCTAGTACCTTGAAATCCAAAGATCGCTTGTTTAAAATCACCAACCGTGAATATTGTTCGTAATTTTTGCGCATCAATAGATTCGCCGCTATAAAAATCATCGCTGATCGCTTTTATGATATCCCATTGCGCTTGATTGGTATCTTGTGCTTCATCGATCAATATATGATCGATATTCTGATCTAATTTATAGCGAATCCAGTCGGCCATATCCGTAGTTTTGAGCAATGAAGCCGATTTACGAATTAAATCATCATAGTCGAGCAATCCCTTTTGTTCTTTAAGTGCTTGATAATAAAACTGGAAATCGCTTCCTACATTAAAACTATCACGTAATTGTAATGCTAAAGCATATAATTTTACTTGCTCTTGGATTGCCATGGTCCAATCAAATAACCCTTGTGTCAGTGCTAAATAGTCTTCCTTGGGTTTTGGACCCGATTGCGCAAGCGTATTTGATTTTGTACTCCAACAACTATGTAAATTACCAATATTCTGCGCCCGTTTTTCTGGCGATTGGCTGAGCCATAAATGAATAGCATCCACCCTTGGAGCAGCCGTTTTTGTTCCCCACTGTGCATTTAAAGCAGCGCATGCACGGACAGCACAAATATCAAAAGCATCATCTTTACAAGCGTCTATTAGATATTGCTCAGGATTGCTCTTAACCTCACAGCCCACCAAAGCCAGAGCAACCTCTTTTGCAATGCCTATATTCCGTTTGTCCTGCCAATAATGCGCAGCTTCTGGATTGCGCGCCCATTTTTTTAAATAGCCTATCACCCTATCTTCACCGTGTTGGAGGCTTAAATTTTCAAAGGCAGTGATGAAGTCTGCGTCCACATTATTCGTCTCACACATCAGGTTTAATGCATCGCGAAGCAACATTTCTTGTTCTCTATCCTCAATCGCACGAAATCCAGCATTAAGGGATGCCTCTCCTGGAAAGGAGGATAATAATGATTGGCAAAAACTATGGATTGTCATGACCTTAAGCCCGCCGCCCGGCGCATCAAGCAAAGATGCAAAAAGTTGCCGCGCACGATTACGGCTTTCTGCACCATTATCTGCGCCAATAGAGGTCAATTCCCTTCCCAATGTCGAATTTTTCATTCGCACCCAAGAGGCCAAACGCTTGTTAATGCGGTTTGCCATCTCGGCGGCACCAGCCTTGGTAAAAGTGATACATAAAATATCCTCAGGTTTTACGTCTTTTTCTAACAATAAACGCAAAACACGCGCGGATAAAACTTGGGTTTTGCCTGTACCTGCCGATGCACTAAGCCAGATATTATCAGATGGAGCAACTGCCTCCATTTGCGGCGGAGTCAAATTATGAATGATATATTCATTATCGCTCATGATGCGGTCCTGCCATACCATTCCATAAGACGTGAGAGATGCTCATAATCATTATAGGGCGCATATTCAGGGTGCAGCCTTGCCTTAAATGGCATATCACCCAATATATAATCATTTATCAATTGCGCAGCATTAGCTTCACTAAATTCAACAAATTCATCAGTTACAATATAATTTTTCACATTTTTTTCTGTCACTATGTCACGTGTGGCTCTAGTTACTTTGCCGAATTTTTGATTACTTTTAGCCAAGGACCAATATTCAAAGCCCGTTGCTGCTCCCCTTATCTCATCTCCAGAGATATTTAGAAACTTACCTTTTTCCGCTAACAAACCCAACAAACCAAGCTGCATCGCAAAGCCAGCTTTTATCTGCTTCATTGATGGCACGGCACCGCTTTTATAATCTATAATAGCTAAACGGCCATCTGGGTATTGATCAATTCTATCGGCAACACCTTTAAGCCTGACGCCCAATATCTTAGTAACTCCCTCCACCTCAGCAGCAATAACCTTACGCCCTTCTGATTGCATAACATCTCGCGTTTGCGCCTCAATCCACTGCATTTGTCTGATAAGACGCGGTTGCCATAATAATCGTGCCGTATGATGCAAAGCTTCATTCTCTATTAATTCATAGGTTCGTTGCATCAATCTATCGGGGTTTAGACCATCTTCTTTTGCCCAATTTTCTAATATTGCATGGATCATAGTTCCGCGCCAAGCCGCGCTGACATCTTCGTCAATTTGATCTAATTTTGAAAGACCCATGATTTTGTTGGCATAAAAAGCAAAAGGGTCCGCCTTAATTTGATCCATATTTGTGACGCTTAGTCTAACCTTACGCTGCGAAGAATTGGGTTTAGGAGCAGGCTCTAAGGCTGGGATAATATTTTCTGGCGCATCAATTTTCGATACGAGCTTGGGTGTTTCCTCCTCATATTTTAGCTTATTTCCCGCAAAAGCAATCAATCGTAATAAAAAGCGAGACGTCACTGCTGGACCATTGCTATCGCGCTCGCTACGGCTCAATATTAACTCTTTTGCACCGATTGTTTCTGCCAGATCATGCGCGGACAAGCCAATGCTTCTGGAGAGTGATGGCAATCCTAAATCACGCCTAATACCAGGCGAGAGCCAAGGGTCATTATTGGGGGCTTGCGGCCATGACCCCTCATTAAGACCTGCACAAATCACCAAATCGCTGCGCTGTAATCTGGCTTCTAATAAACCATAGATTGCAACACGCGGATGGTTGCCATAGGCACTGCGTATTGTATAGCTATCCATCAATATGCCAATATATTGCGGTAATATTTCTATCGTGAGGTTTGATGTACCTTCATCGATATAAGATATAATATCTGTGTAAAAACGGCTTAATTCACGGCCAGCATCTCCCGCCCATATTGCTTCACTCGCAATATATTCAGCAATCATACGCATAGATTGTAGCAGAGTTTTTGCTGAAATATTCGATATTTCGGCCAGTTTTTTTTCAATTTGCTGCCACCACAAAAGCAAGTCATCATATTTCCCATGCACATGATTGGAATTATGCTTTTTAATAGCATCACGATGGCGTTTGATTGATGATGCTATACTACTTAGGCCTTGTCCTGAACGTGGTCCCCTTAATGCTAAATCAAGCGCGCGTACTTTCTCTAACCAGCTAATGCGCCCTTCCCCTTTTTGAGCAAGAGGGTGTTTGAGTAAGGATAATAAATCAATTGGCGCGAAACCGCTCGCTATATTTTGCGCGATAATTTGAAACAAACTACCCGCAGGCGTATCAGAGAGCGCAATACCAGCACTATCATCAGCCTTAATATTCCAACGCAATAAGTGCGCCGATATGCGACGCGCTAATTCTCTATCAGGGGTAATGATCGCGATACGCTTATTATTAATCTCTAAATGTTTGCGCACCAATATAGCAACGGCCTGTGCTTCGGCAGCACTATCACTATTGATCATAATTTTAAGATGGTTAAAATCTGTCGCTGACACTTCTATGGATTGCCATTGCGCTGTTTGGCGTGCTGGTGCAAAAATATGGCTTACCAATTGGTCTTTACGGTCTGCAATTTTTGTCGCTTTTATGCCCTCAAGCGCAGTAACCTCGCTCCGATCAAATCCCATTGTATCGAGCAGTAATTTTAGATGAAATTGCGGGTGCGTCTCTAATGATGGTTTAGCACGCAATTCGCCTTCCTCTTTTTCATGCGGCCCAAGCGATTGCCATGTTACATCATCCATCATCTGATCAATATGCGGTAATATAACCAATCCATTGGATACAGTGGCAATCTTTTTTTGCAAATAAGCAATGGCAGGTGCAGCCGTTGTAATTCCTACAGAAGTAATGAAGGGATGATGGTTCAAATGATCCAAATTATCCGCCAAATTACGGATCATAGCATTACGGTTCATCACCATAGTAGAGAGGTTTAATTGCTCTAATGTAGAACGATATTTATGATAGATATTTTCAAATAGAACATAAGATTTTTGCCAATGAACGGCTAAATTGGCTTGTGAATTATCAGCTACTTTTTCAGATAATTCGCTAAATTTTTCAAAGCCTATCTCCTCAACATCCAATTGGTCTATCACATGGGCCAAATCCACCGCCAATTTAAGCGCTTGTGCTGCGTCAATATCTCTATCCATGATAGACTTATGATGTTTTTCAATTAAGTTCGACAAGAGCATGATACGCTGTATCGGATCTATCGGTGGGGCGATTGTATCATCATTAAATTGATGCATGAATAAACCGCTTTTTTCATTCAAATCTAAATCACCGACGGTGACCAATCGCGGCAGCAATAGCCCTTTACCCGTTTGCCGAACAAAGGCTTCTTCAATCGCTCTAACAGCACGATTATTGGGTAGCAGAATTAAACCATCCGCCAGAGCAAGAGGTTCCCTGCCATATTGTGTAAGGAAATAAACGGCCACACTATCTGCAAATCCCTGATGAGACGATACAGAATATAATGCGGGGCGCGTTAATTTATGCATCACTATTTTCTAATGATAGCATTTTCTCGACTACAGGGATCGCTTCTGGCGTGCCTATATCAAACCATTTTGAATCATGAGGTGTACCATATATTCGCCCTTCTTCTATACCTCTATCCCATAATATATTGGTTGAAAAAGCGCCTTGCGGCGCATCACGCAACAATCGATGCGATATGATTTGAATACCCGTAAATATATAGGGCGCGCTATCCTTATTGCCGCGCCTGATGATAATATCATTATCGCCTAAAAAGAAATCACCTGGCCCTTTGTGGCAATAAGCATTTTCTTTGGGAACCAACAATAAGAGGGCGTCCATCTTTTTATCATCCCAAGAAGATGCCAATTTAAGCAATGTATTTTGCGCACCATTGGTCCAAATATTATCGCTATTAAGGCAAAAGAAAGGCTTATCACCGAGATAAGGCTCTGCTTTTATGAGGCCACCACCCGTTTCTAATAATTCTTCTCGCTCATCAGAAATATATATATTGGCAAATTCAGAGACATGCGCCATATATTGCTCAACCATCTCTGCGCGGTAATGCACATTGATAACAATATTGTTTATATCCGCAATTTCCATCTGCTCTAAACAATGGCCCAATAATGTTTTACCCCCAACCTTTACCAGCGGTTTTGGGCGATCATTTGTGAGAGGCCGCATGCGCGTACCAAGCCCTGCCGCCATGATCATCGCCGTATTAATGCTCATTTTTGTCCCGCTATTTTGCCATAACGCACAGTATTGGGAATGGTTCCATCAAACCATTTCTTTATTTTGCTAAGCCTTGGGTTTTCCAAATCGCGTTCCAATAATCTCCACATACGCGCTAGATAATCAAGATATTTATATTTGCCATCGCGAAAACAAAGCCTTGCGAATATACCAATGATTTTGGCATTGCGTTGCGCCCCTAATAAAGCATAATGGTCCAAAAAACTCTTATCTACATTTATATTATTGATATAATAAGCGAGCATTTTTTGTTCTAATTCTGGCGTAACATCGCGCCGAGCATCTTGTAATAAGGAAACAAGATCATATGCCTGGTGACCAAGCAAAGCATCCTGAAAATCAATAATACCCATATCACCATCCGATAATAGCATCGCATTTTCAGCATGATAATCGCGCAAAACGGTGACCTTTCTTGCTCCATAAATTGGTGCCAAAGCTTCTTTCCACAAATTTTCATAGGCTGCCCCATCACAATCAATATTAACTGCTGGCAAATACCATTCGGGTAATAGATTAACTTCTCTGATATAAGTTTCTTCGTCATAAAGAGGCACATCAGCAGGAGGAACATCAGCCAATTTAATAATTATATCTATGGCTTGTTTGTAGATTCTCTCTTCATCATGCGGTGCATCATCCAAATGCTCGCGCATTCTTTGGTCGCCAAAATCCTCGATTAACACCAATCCACGCTCTAAATCACTGCCATAGATTTGCGGGGCACGAAATCCTGCATTCGTTAAATATTGAGCAACATCTATAAAGGGTTTAGGGTCTTCGTGCGGCGGCGGTGCATCCATCAAAATGGCATATTTATTGTCTTTATTAACGCGGAAATAACGGCGGAATGATGCATCTCCAGTCATTGATATTATGTGCGCACCGTTCCAACCAATGTCAGAGAGAAAATCAACCGCTTTTTCTGGAATATTCATACCCATCTTGATACGCCTTCACCATATATATTCAATGTAATATCTCTTATAGTATCGGATATTTTATCTATTTCGATCATATAATGATTATCTGGCAGAAGCATCGGATATTTATCGGCCCACTCCACCAAAACTACCCCATAATTAATAGCATCATCTAAGCCCAATTCTTGATATTCAGAGTCATTCTCTATACGATATAAATCTGCATGGATTACGGGAAACCTTACCGCTGGCGGATCATAGCTATGGATAATTGCATAGCTTGGGCTGTTCACCTCTCCATTAAATCCTAATTTAGCAATAAAGGCCTTGGCAAAAATAGTCTTGCCAACACCTAAACCACCAATGAGCGAAACCCAATCCCCAACCTGCACCATTTGAGCAATACGCATTGCAAAGGCATGCATCTCTTGTTCAGATTTGACGATGATTTTTTGCTGCATTAACGAGGTAGCTTAATTGTTATTTTAGTACCTTGTCCTTTTTCAGACAATAATTCCATTTTCCCTCCATGGGCTTCGATTAATTCACGCGCTAATGGTAAGCCTAGGCCTTTTGAATTAGCGTCTGCATGGCCTCCATTCATTTTGGGGGGCAATTTATCAAAGGCCATATTCTTTGTCTTATAATCCATGCCTGGTCCATTATCTGCAATGATAATGGAAGCACTGCTCTTTGTTCCATGCGCATTAACAAATATACTCGAAGATTGGCCGCTATAGATTATAGCATTGTCAATAAGATGATTGATAACTTGCTCTAATCTGCCAAAATCACCTGAGATTTCTCCAATATCTTTATCAATATCCGTTGAGAGTATAATTTGATATTTGCGGATTTTATCCTCTGCACTCAGCAAACAGCTATTAATTAATTCCGCAATATTAACAGGTTTCTGGGACACTGGAAGAACCCCAGCCTCGCTCTGGCTAAAATCTAATATATTATTAATCTGGCCCGTTAATCGCGAGGTAGATTCAATGATAGCATTAATATATTCTATGGCCTGTTCATTCATAGGTCCCGCTATACCGCTACCCAATAATTCTGCAAAACCACTTATAGAAGTTAACGGCGTCCGTAGCTCATAGCTCATATTAGACAAAAATTTATCTTTAATATTATCCGCATCTATAAGGGCTTCATTGCGTTCACGTAATGCCTGTTCGATTTGAATACTATCGGTAATATCAAGCATGGTGAAAAGGGCATTACCATCAGGTAGAGGAATAGTAGCGATTTGATAGATGCTATCATCTACAAATTCTATACGCGTTCGTCTCTGCTCTCTCTGAGATGTTGAAACACGGATTAATTCCCTAACGATTGATATTTGCGATGGTTTTTTAAGCTTCTCACCCAAAAGCTTCATTAATTCATCTATTCTAGGATGTTGCGCAATAATTTCTTCGTCTAATTCCCATAAATCAATAAATTGCTTGTTCCACAAATTTAATCTACCATCTGCTGCGAATACAGCTACGCTCTCAAATAAATTATCAAATGTAGCGGTACGGGCACGTAACAGGCTATCATGAGCGCTCGATAATTTTGCTTGTTCGGTGCCATCTTCAAAAATAATGAGTAACCCGCCATCGGGAATTGGTTGAGCCAACACACGCAAATGCGTACCATCATTAAGCAACCAATTTTCCTGCACAGGATCACTTGCTCTAAACCAACCTTCTCTTTCACTACGCCATTCTTGATAATCACTCACTTCAGGAATACGACCGGCTTCTCGCATTTTGTCAAATACACGGTTAAACTCTTGCTTTTCATCGATCCAATTTTCTTGAAAAGAGAAGATTCTTTGAAATGGAAGGTTTAAAAAAATTAGACGCCCTTCCGCATTAAACTGCACGACAGCAGCAGACATATTATCCAATAAATTGCGCTGCGCATCGAGATACAAAAGATATTCTTGCCGCGTATCGGCTAAATCCTGAACATCAATAGCCAAGCCTGCAATCCCCGTTTGTTCAAGTGGTATATCAAAAACACGTAATTGTTTTCGTACACCTCCAATTGTTGCAGAAACTAATCTTTCAATAGTATTTTGTTCTGATAAGGCTTGTTGTGCAAATGAGAGTGCAGATTGCCCATTGCTTGATTCAATAAGTTCGACACCCTCTTCAATGATATATTCGGCGCTCTCGCACTCAACCGCTTCAACATAAGCTTTATTAACAAAAGATAATCTCAAATCTGGGCTGCGATGCCACATTGGAAAAGGAGATGCCTCTATTAAACCGACCAATGCCTCAAAAGCGCTATGCGCCTGATCCGCATCTTTTTGTAACTTCTCTAATTGACTAACACTTTCCGTCGCATCAAAAACCCACAATAATGCCGCACCATTAGGATATATTAGCGCATCAGCTATGCTAGCCTTGACTAAAAATTTTTTATTAGACCCCACCAAATTAAGCGCTTGGCTAAATGATTTTCCAGTTTTTTGAGTCGATCTAATATTTTCCTGAAAACGTATCAAATCTTTTTCACTTAGCCCTCCCTCTTCACCATATATTTCTGGGTCAGCGGCTAAATCGGAAATATATTCTATTTTTCGGTTTAAACCAATCCATCTGGCAAATCTATCGGTAGCTTCAAATCTTCCATCACCTTTTACGATGATAGGGATGGCAGGAGCAGTTTCTAATAACCTACCAAAACGCGATGTTTGCTGTAAAGTACGCACAGCCTTGCGGCGCATCGTTATACCGGCCCATATCGTATATGCAGCAACCACGGTCCAAATTGCGCAGATCATACCAACTAGTCCAATTATGATATCATCATCAAAATCCACTATCAGTATCTTTCCTTTTTTTCATGAACTGCAAAGCCTATACTATCTTTAATAATAATATAAATAAAATTCAGCAGATTGTAGTCAATATATATAAAAAGCCTACCCCAATAATAGGATAGGCTCTTTTTATCATATCGTAATTTAATGGTTTTTTACAATATGAAACAACAATAGATATTTTAATCAATAGCGATAATGGTCGGGTTTATGAGGACCATTTGTACCTACGCCGATATAGTCGGCTTGTTTCTCGCTTAATTTCGTAAGGTTCACACCAAGCTTACCAAGATGCAATTCTGCAACTTTTTCATCCAAATGCTTGGGCAATACATAGACGTCATTGCCATATTTGCCATCTTCATTATTTTTGAATAATTCAATTTGCGCCAAAACTTGATTGGTAAAGCTTGACGACATCACAAAGCTAGGATGCCCCGTTGCACAACCCAAATTAACTAAACGGCCTTTGGCAAGCATGATAATTTTCTTACCATCTGGAAACTCGACTTCGTCAACCTGTGGTTTAATTTCAGACCATTTCATATTGCTCAATGCATCAATCTGAATTTCGCTATCAAAGTGACCAATGTTGGAAACAATAGCGCGATCTTTCATTGCGCGCATATGATCAACAGTTATAACATCGACATTACCCGTCGCCGTTACAAAAATATCAGCACGCGAAGCTGCTTGTTCCATTGTTACAACTTCATAGCCTTCCATAGCAGCTTGCAAAGCGCAAATTGGATCAGATTCTGTTACTAATACACGCGCACCGCCTTGGCGTAATGATGCCGCACTGCCTTTACCAACATCTCCGAATCCAGCAACACAGGCGATCTTACCAGAGAGCATGACATCGGTTGCACGGCGAATAGCATCAACCAAACTCTCGCGGCAGCCGTAAAGATTATCAAATTTTGATTTGGTGACGCTATCATTCACATTGATCGCAGGGAAAGGAAGCTTGCCAATTTTAGCAAGATCATAGAGGCGGTGAACACCCGTCGTTGTCTCTTCTGAAACGCCTTTGATAGCGGCAACTGATTTGGTTAAATAACCAGGTTTCTTGGAAACAAAATCACGTAATTCAGCTTGGAAAGCAACTTCTTCGTCATTTTCAGGCTCCCACAATTCTTCGCCAGCTTCCATACGCGCCCCCCAAAGAGCAAACATGGTAGCATCGCCGCCATCATCCAAAATAATATTGGTTGTGGTTTCATCACCCCAATCGAATATCTTGCCAACATAGCTCCAATATTCTTCTAATGTCTCTCCTTTAATTGCGAATACAGGCACACCCGCAGCGGCCATTGCGGCAGCAGCGTGATCTTGCGTTGAAAAAATATTGCAGCTCGCCCAACGTACTTCTGCACCCAGAGCCGTCAAAGTTTCAATCAACACCGCCGTTTGAATCGTCATATGCAAAGAACCTGTGATACGCGCGCCTTTCAGAGGCTTACTCTCACCAAATTCTTCACGAAGTGCCATCAATCCAGGCATTTCTGTTTCCGCTATCTCAATTTCTTTACGACCAAAATCGGCCTCATTAATATCTTTAATAATATAATCATTTTGCGCCGCACTTGCCACGATACTATCTCCCTGATGGATTATTTGCTATTACTCTTCAATAATTGATGAGCAACTTCAAGGCGTCCATAGCCAAGCCTCTCCTCATAAGCAAATATAAAGATATCTTTATATAATATTTTTATGAAGCCAAGGCTTCATTTGTTTATTGACGATAATTTGGTTTATTGAAGATAATTTCAGATATTTAAGAAAGTTATTTTGCAATCATTGAATTACCAATATAACATTCTATGTCATCACTATCGAAACTTACACAAAGATTAAGGCTATCCTATAGAAACCCTTGATCGAAAATTTATTAATAAAGGAAAGCATAATGAGCATCGCAATTGGAAGTAAAATACCAGAAACCAATTTGGTCAAAGCCACACCAAATGGCCCAGAGCAAATCTCATCCAATGACTATTTTAAAGGCAAAAAAATTGCGCTTTTTTCAGTACCAGGCGCGTTTACACCCACATGTTCAGCAAAACATTTACCTGGTTATGTTGAACAGGCTAATGCATTAAAAGCAAAAGGTATAGATGCAATAGCCTGTACAGCAGTAAATGATGCCTTCGTTCTTGGCGCATGGAATGATGCAGCGGGTTCAGAAGCCATAGAGATGCTCGCGGATGGTAACGCTGATTTTGCTGCTGCCGTTGGTTTGGAAATGGATGCCAGCGGATTTGGTATGGGCAAACGCGGCCAGCGCTATTCTATGGTAATTAATGATGGCGTGGTAGAACAATTGAATGTCGAAGCGCCAGGCGATTTCAAAATATCATCTGCTGAATATATGCTAGAGCAATTATAAAATTTTTTATGTTCCAGCCCAATTCTTAAATCAAAAAAGGCGGCTATATGCCGCCTTTTCTCTGGCATAATTTACCAGCCTTTTGTTTTTCCTTTATTCTGCTCTTTAAGCCAATCTTGCAAAGGTTTAAAATATTCCAGCATTGCCTTACCTGACATTTCGCGTGTCCCCGTAAATTCCTCGAGCGCATCGGGCCAAGGCTTCGACGCGCCAAGCTCTAGCATAGCATTCAGTTTGCTGCCGACTTCTTTATTATCATAGAAGGAACAGCGGTGCAGCGGCCCTTCCCATCCTGCGGCATCGCATGCGGCTTTATAGAATTGGAACTGTAAAATACGCGCCAAGAAATAGCGCGCATAAGGCGTATTGCCAGGTATATGATATTTAGCGCCTGGATCAAAAGCATCCGCTGAGCGCTCAACAGGCGGCATGATACCTTGATATTCACGTTTTAAATCATGCCATGCTTCATTATAATCGGCGGGCTTAATCTCTCCCGAAAATACGCCCCAACGCCATTTATCGACGAGCAAACCAAAAGGTAGAAAAGCCACCTTATCCATAGCTTGGCGCAACAATAATCCTGTGTCTTTGTTGGCTCCAGGGACTTTGCTCTGATCCAGTAAATTAATTTTCACCAGATAATCGGGTGTAATAGAAAGCGCGAGCATATCGCCAATGGCTTCATGAAAGCCATCATTAGCCCCATTCAGATGCAGATAACTCTGTTCTTTATAAGCGCGTTGATAATAATTATGACCCAATTCATGATGAACGGTGATAAAATCATCACCATTAATTTTGATGCACATTTTGATACGAATATCGTCTTTATTATCTATATCCCATGCCGATGCATGACATACCACTTCACGGTCCGCTGGCTTTACAAATTGTGAGCGTTGGTAGAATGTCTCTGGCAGTGGGTCAAAACCAAGCGATGAAAAGAATTTCTCACCTGTACGAACCATTTTGATCGCATCATAATCTTTTTGGACCAATAAATCAGTTAAATCATAACCAATATCACCAGCCCCTTCGGGCGCAACGATATCATAGATATTGCCCCATTCCTGCGCCCACATATTCCCAAGCAAATCGGCGCGAATAGGCCCTGTTTTGGCTTGGACAGCATCGCCATATTTTTCATTTAATTTACCGCGAACATAAGTATGTAATTCATCATAGAGCGGCTTTACATCTAGCCATAATTTGTCCATTGTTTCGGCAAATTCTTCGGCTGGCATATCATAGTTGGACCGCCACATAGCGCCCGTATCAGCAAAGCCAAGTTCTGCTGCACCTTCATTGGCGATTTCAACCATACGGCTATAATCATCACGCATTGGGCCACCAACATTAGTGTGCCAGCTTGTCCACATTTCTTTGAGCTCTTGTGGATTACGATTCGTTCCCATAGCCGCTTCAATATCGCTACCATTAATTTCTTCACCGCGCAGAACGCCTTTGCCTTTGCCATATTGGGAATTTAAATCTGTGGCTATCTTGCTCAGTTCATCCGCTGCACCCGCTGTTGTTGGCGCTGGCAGCACAATGCCGCCACGCAATATATCCAATTTGCGCTTAATGACAGGATCAAGCCCTTCTTCTTTAGCAAATTCAGCCGCCTGCAGAGCAAAATCAACCGACATTTTTGTACCTTCTGCACCAACTTTGGCCGCTAAAGCATCACTATCCTCGGTAATATAGGTCGCATTAATCCAATATATTTTGGATGCATGGGTTGAAAAATCGAATAATCGCTGCTCAGCTTGCTGAACAAAGTCTTCCGCGCTGCTGGCTTCAATTTTGGTACTTGCGCCTGAACTATAGCTACTGGCAGTATTAGCATTATCAACTTTCTTGCAACCGCTAATTGTTAGGCTTGCTATTGCCAAAGCACCTAATGAAATCCAATTTTTCATCCTCATTCTCCATTCAATGGTTTTATTTTCATATAGTATGAAATGTAACTTATTATCGACTTGGTCAAGGATTAAGACAATATGAGAAATCGAAAATGATATTCATACTTTCTTTTTGAACTTATCCCACAATATTATTCCAAGCAAACCTAGCACAGTCGTCAAAAATGCTATGCTCTTGGCAGGCCCGACCATTGCCGCTGTCGATGCTAGAGAATTAGAGCCTTGCATAGAAAATAGTTGGATGACTTGCGCAATGGTCTCGACATAATCTGTAACACAAAAAATCACAGCCGCTGCAATCACCAATGCTCCAATGCGCTGCACAGATAAACGCTTATCATAGCGCAGCAATATGCCGCCGCATAGTGCGCCTAATGAATATATTCCGATAAAGAGTAAATCTATAATCATGCTGATCTTTGCATATAGAGTTAAACCGCCGACTTCCCATGCGAGTTGGATTTCATTGATTTTTGCTGCCGAACCTGCGCTTTGATGGTCGCTGATAGCCATTGGGGAGACATCGGTAATAAGCAGTAAATTACCAAAGATCATCACTATTAATAATATAATTCCGCAAAGCCAAAACCGCAGAAAATTTTTGAGCGCAAAATCTTTCACACTCCATCCTCATTAAAAAATTGAGCGATTTTTTCACCCAATGCTTTTTGCGTCACTGATGACATATGATTACCAGAAATTTCTGCAAATTGGCTATTTTTTAATTTATCCGCCAATAGAGGCCCAGAGCCATTATCCTGATCTTTGTCACCGCATATAACAAGCGTGGGAATATCAACTTCGCGCAAAATATCAGTATCAAGATCAGCAAAACTAAGCAGCAAATGTTCCGCCGCAATAGGATCTATGCCTGTAGTTTTCATAAATTGCACAGGGAAATAATAATCATCTCCACGTTTGACATCATGATAATGGCGCACACATTCCAAAAAGAAATCGCGTCTATTGCCCCATCCATTAAGACCTTCCCACCCCATCCCGCACAATGCCATACGTTTGGGACGCGCCCCATTAATCACTAATTTTGCACATGTTCTGGCACCCAGAGAAAAACCTGCAAGATAATAAACCTGCAAATCTAAATGAGCCATTAAGGCTTCCATATCTTTTATGATGACATTTTCGGGGTAAAATTCTGCTGCGTGCGGTGCTCCACTATCACCATGCGCCCTAAAATCAGGCATAAAAAGATGAAAACCAGCCTTAACCAATGTTTCAGCATGACCATATTTGATCCAATTGACATGCGCATTGGAAAATAAGCCATGCAGCAAAAGCAAAGGTTTCCCCTCACCCATTTCATGCACTTTCAGCGTAACACCATCAAAGGATTTGAAATCAGAGGATTTTAAGTTCAATTCAGCTTTTCCTTGACTTTAGACCCAACTGATTCATGCGCCATAATGCCATTTCGATACGGTCTTGACCAAAAAATGGTTCATTCTCAACAATAAGAGAGGGCACTCCCCAATGGCCTGCTGCTTCCAAAGCATCTTGGTTAGCAGAGATTTCTGCATCTAATTTTTCAGCATCATTTTCGGTTTCGGTTTCCATAGCATCAAAATCTAACCCCGCGTCAACAGCAGCATTACGAAGATGCCCCCCTTTATCCCAATCTTTGGTGCCGCCCCAAATTAATTTAGAAACATTGTTACAGAATTTCAGGCTTTTGCCCTGCCTTGCCGCACATTGTCCCAAACGGGTTAAACGATAGATATAGGGTTGATCCGCTGATATTTCTCGCGTCATCAAATTTTGCACAATGGGATCTGGCTTAGGTATGGCAAAGGGTATGTTATAATATTGAGCAACGCGTATCATATCACGCATTGTATAGCCGATCCAATTGGGATGATTTTTCTCAAAAAAATCGGCTTTGCGAATTGCCAGTGGATATACTGGGCGCAATTTAATATTTAGATCATATTGATCCGCCATATCTTTATAACGTTGCGTCGCCAAATAGCTATAGGGTGATCGAAAGGACCAAAATAATTCTGCTTCTATTGTCATAGGACTTACTATGCATAAATTATTGTGGGCTTGCAAAACAAAAAGGGCCGCCAGATGGCAGCCCTTAATATTAAATATGATTTTATTAAGATTTTTTGCGGCGACGGCCAAATGCCAAACCAGCAAGGCCTAAGCCTAATAATCCCAATATGCCTGGTGCAGGAACGGATGTACCGCCACCAGATGAAGAGCCGCCTGATGAAGAACCGCCAGTTGGAACGCTAGAACCGCCGCTGCCACCGAAACCACCAGTGCTGCTTAAACCACCAGAACTGGTTGATGACGGCGGTAGAGGTGAGAATGAACCAGGAAGGTCGAATGGTGCAGGCGTACCAGAAGGATCAAGTGCGCGAACCCATAATTGTGTTGTGCCGCTAGAGTTAAAAATAATACGAGGTGCACCTCCACCTAATGCGTCAGGTGTTAAATTAGTACCTGCATTGTTAATTACACCAGATGCACCTGTAAATGTAAAGTTACCCCTTGGATCTGCGGGATTAAAGCTTGAGAAATCTGCACCTGTGAAAGTAGCATTTGTACCAGAACCAGTGTAGCTGGCAGTGCCATTATTTGTATCGACACTGAGAACAACAGGGTTACCGCCTAGAGTTGTGTTGTAGCTAAACACTTGTGCATGTGCCATTGTTGTTAGTGATGTTGCTGCTACTATGGCTGCGATTTTGAGAGATTTGAATTTTTTCATTATAGACTTCCTTGTTTCAATAACAGCAATCTAACTAAACAGTATCATTGCTTGGTAGCACAATTTGCAATGGTTGTGCCATTTTATAATTATCCTTTAATTACAATGTATTAATTATTTATTAACGATAAATAATATGAACCAAAAAATATTTTTGTAAAGATTATCGACAAGTTGGTTGAGTCATTTCCTTACTATATTAACCAAGTTTTTCAATAAATTAATCAAAATAACATAAAATATTTACAATAACACTATCCTTTTTTAAGATGCTTACGGCCCAATAGTTCTGCAATCTGAACCGCATTTAGTGCAGCGCCCTTGCGCAGATTATCAGAAACACACCAAATATTCAAACCATTTTCAACCGTTGAGTCTTCGCGTACGCGGCTGATATAGGTGGCGCTATCACCAACGCATTCAACAGGCGTGGTATAGCCTTCATCTTCCCGTTTATCGACCAACATGATGCCAGGGGATTCGCGCAAAATATCCTGTGCCTTTTCGGCTGATATTTCTTTTTCAAATTCCAAATTGATAGATTCGCTATGTCCCACAAATACAGGAACACGAACACAAGTCGCCGTCACTTTGATTTTAGGATCAAGAATTTTTTTGGTTTCCACCACCATTTTCCATTCTTCTTTGGTGGAACCATCATCCAAAAATACATCAATATGCGGTATCACATTAAAAGCGATCTGTTTGGTGAACACTTCATTGTCCTTTGGATCACCGACAAAAATCGCCCGTGACTGCTCAAACAATTCATCCATGCCGCCTTTACCCGCACCAGAGACTGATTGATAGGTTGAAACCACCACGCGTTTAATTGTGGCAGCATCATGAAGCGGCTTTAACGCCACCATCATCTGCGCGGTTGAGCAATTTGGGTTAGCAATGATATTTTTGACTTTATAACCATCAATCGCATCGGGGTTCACCTCGGGCACGATAAGCGGCACATCAGGGTCCATGCGATAGAGCGAACTATTATCGATAACCGTACAGCCCGCTGCTGCTGCTTTGGGTGCATAAATCTTGGTCGGACCGCTACCTGCAGCAAACAGTGCCATATCCCAGCCCGTAAAATCAAAATGCTCAATATTATGGACTTTTAACTCTTTGCCAGAATCGCCAAAATCAATTTTCCGTCCTTGCGAAGCAGGTGATGCCACAGCAGCAATTTCTTCAATTGGAAATTCGCGTTCCGCCAAGATATTCAGCATTTCGCGACCAACATTACCAGTCGCTCCTACAACAGCTATTTTGTAACCCATGATACTTTTCCTATGTCCAAAATGAAAACAGCCGGTCATCCTATGAGCCGGCTGCCTAAACAATATAATGAATTTTGTTTATTTTGCGGCTTTATCCGCCGGTTTATTATCACGGCGCTCGGCAATACGAGCAGCCTTACCCGTACGTCCACGCAAATAATAGAGTTTCGCACGGCGAACAACACCACGGCGTACAACGGTAATGCTCTCAACATTGGGCGTATAAAGCGGGAACACACGTTCAACGCCTTCACCGAATGAAATTTTACGCACGGTGAAGTTTGAATTTAACCCACGGTTGCTTCGCGCAATACACACGCCTTCAAAATTCTGTACGCGGCTTCTCTCGCCCTCGACAACGCGCACACCAATGCGCACTGTGTCACCCGCTTTAAAGTCGGGAATATCTTTTTTAGCGGCCAAATCGGCAATCGCTTCTTTTTCCAATGTCTGGATGAGGTTCATGACCCATCTTCCTTATTCTTTTGCCGCACATCAGAGGGCGAACTGTCCGAAACGTCCCGATGACATTTCCAAAGATCAGGCCGCCGTGACCGTGTAATTGCTTCTGATGCCTGTTGGCGCCAAGCCGCAATTTTCGCATGATCCCCCGATCGCAGCACTTCAGGGATAATACGTCCTTCCCATTCAATGGGCCGAGTATAATGAGGATATTCAAGCAATCCGTTTTCGAACGACTCTTCATCACCACTAGAAGCATGGCCCATTACGTCAGGAAGCAGACGAATGCAAGCATCTAATAATATCAAGGCCGCCATTTCACCGCCTGATAAAATATAATCACCAATGGAAACTTCTTCAATGTTACGCGCTTCAAAAATTCTCTCGTCAAA
>CALDZL010000020.1 GCA_937944295.1 uncultured Sphingorhabdus sp. | reverse complement strand
TCCTATATCGAAGGAATGACAGCGTTGGGAGCAGTTGATTATAAAGCGGTGGGCTTAGAAGGGTTTGGCAAGCCAGACGGGTTTCTGGAGCGGCAATCAGGCCGCTGGATGAAACAAATAGAAAGCTATGCAACATTTGATGATTGGACTGGTTTTAAAGAGCTGCCCGATGTTGCAAAAATTGTATCTTGGCTCGACGATAATCTCCCTCAAAAATTTACGCCTGGCATCATCCACGGAGATTGCCATTTGGCCAACACAATGTTTGCTTATGAGAGCGCGGAACTTGCCGCATTTGTCGATTGGGAATTGGCCACTATTGGCGATCCTTTGATCGATCTTGGCTGGGTTATGGCCACATGGGCTGATGAACACACTGCTGTCGTAGGCGATATCGAACCTTGGGATGGATTCGCGAGTCTTGATGAACTTATTGCCCATTATGATGAACGTTCGGCGCGCAATTTAGATGCAATCGCTTGGTATGGTGTGCTCGCCTGTTTCAAATTGGGTGCAATATTGGAAGGAACCCACGCCCGCGCAAGCTCTGGCAAAGCGCCCAAAGAAACGGGCGACCGCCTACATGCGATGACAATTTCACTGTTCGATCGCGCGCACCGATTAATCGCAAAGAATTGAAAAGGAAATATGTATGAATGATTTGAACTTTTCGGGAAAACGCGTTCTGGTAGTCGGTGGCTCTAGCGGTATCGGCAATGGCATTGCGCGCGGCTTTCTCGCACGCGGGGCCGAGGTGCATATTTGGGGCACGCGCGCCCAGCCAAGTGATTATTCCGCTGAAGAAGGCTCTGATTTAGAGGGCCTGTATTATGCGCAGGTCAATGTCGCAGACTTTGACGCATTGAGCGCCTATACACCGCCTTTTGATAGCTTAGATGTGCTTGTCCAGTCGCAGGGCTTTGTGTGTTACAAACAGGCCGAATATGAAAAAAAAGGCTGGGATGATGTCATGGACATCAATATCAACTCTGTCATGCACACGGCTACAAAGTTCAAAGCCATGCTAAGCACCGCCAAAGGCTCTATTGTGATCGTTAGTTCCGTCTCTGGCATGCAAGCGAATATCGGCAACCCAGCCTATGCCGCCTCCAAAGCTGCCGCTATCAGCCTTACGAAAACGCTCGGTCAAGCTTGGGCGCGAGACGGGATAAGGGTGAACGGGCTTGCGCCAGGATTGGTACCGACAAAGCTGACGGCTATCACCACGCAGAATGAGCAGCGTGCAGAAGCAGTTTTACGCTCGATCCCGCTGCGCCGCATGGGCACACCAGAAGAAATGGCGGGAGCGGCTATGTTCCTCGCATCATCGCTCGCATCTTATGTGCAAGGGCATACTCTCATCGCAGATGGCGGGCTCACGCTTTAACGACCAGCCCCTTAAATCCAGCCCTAAAACCCAACCCATCAAACAAAGCTAGGACACCCATTCATGCTCTTTGAATATAGCCAGAAAACACTAGATCTAATCGCCAAATTACAAGCCTTTATTGACGCCAATATTCTACCCGTAGATCATGAGGTTCATGCATGGAACCATGATCCAGCCAATCTCTGGAAACCGTGGCCTGGTCTGGAACCGCTCAAAGAAAAGGCGAAGGCCGCTGGCCTTTGGAATTTGTTCCTACCAGAAGAATATGGCGAATATAGCCCAGGGCTAACCAATTTGGAATATGCCCCCTTAGCAGAGATTATGGGCCGCAATGGTTGGTGCAGCGAGGTTTTTAACTGCTCCGCGCCTGACACTGGTAATATGGAGGTTTTTGCTAAATTCGGCACCGAAGCCCAAAAACAACAATGGCTAGAGCCGCTGCTGGCTGGTGAAATACGGTCGGTATATATGATGACCGAACCCGATCATGCTTGCTCAGATGCGACCAATGTCCGCACTGAAATTCGTTCAGATGGCGATGACTATGTCATCAATGGCAAGAAATGGTGGATTTCGGGTATCATGGACCCGCGCAGCAAAGTCTTGCTCATGATGGGGCGAACCAATCCAGAAAACCCGCGCCATACACAGCAATCAACCGTCATTATTCCGCGTGACACACCTGGCGTAGAGGTGGTTAGAGCGCAAAAAGTATTTGGCGATGTCCATTCTCCGGGCGGGCATTGCGAAGTGCATTTGAAGGATGTTCGCATTCCAAAAGAGAATATCATATTGGGTGAAGGACGCGGCTTTGAAATCGCACAGGGCCGTCTTGGTCCAGGCCGTATTCACCATTGTATGCGTTCTATCGGGTCGGCGCAGCTCGCTCTCGAATTAATGTGCCAGCGCGCAACAGAACGCAAAACCTTTGGTCGCATGCTTTCCGATCGCTCCAGCATTCGTATGGAAATCGCCAAGAGCTATTGCGATATTGAACAAGCGCGCCTGCTTACACTGAAAGCCGCTGATGCAATTGACCGATATGGGGCCAAGAACGCCAAGGATTTGATTGGTGCGATTAAAGTGGTTGCCCCGCAAATGGCGCAAACAGTTGCGGACCGTGCGATCCAAATCTTCGGGGGTATGGGCGTGAGCGATGATGTGCCCTTAGCCAATATTCTTGCCACACAGCGCTTCATCCGTCTTGCCGATGGCCCTGACGAGGTGCACGCATCGCAGCTTGGTAAGTTTAAAATCGGACAATATGCAAAACTAGGTGCTGGCTGGAATGACATCCCAACCGATTGATGCTAATAAGCAAAGCACCGTCAATTACGACTATATTATAGGAAATTATGATGAATAATCTTCAAGATAAAGCCCTTAAGGACCGCGCCTTGAAAGTCGTCCCAAACGGTATGTTCGGACATCTGTCAGTTAAGATGCAATCACCGCGAACGCCCCAATATTACAAACGCGCAAAAGGGGCTTATCTATGGGATTATGACGATAATTGCTATATCGATTATATGTGTGCATTTGGGCCGAACTTGTTCGGCTATGCTCATGAAGAAATTGATGCTGCATATATTGAGCAACTGCGCAAAGTTGACACGGCAACAGGGCCTTCGGCGCGCATGATAGAGCTGGCTGAAGCCTATGCCGATCAAGTGTCCCATTGCGATTGGACGATGTTCTGTAAAAACGGAACCGATGCAACGACAATGGCTTTAATGACGGCGCGGGCGTATCGCGGGAAACGCAAGATCCTGCTTGCAACTGGTGCGTATCATGGCGCGACCAAATGGTGCACTCCTATGCCTGAGGGGACCTTGCCAGAGGACCGAGCACACCATATTTACTATGAATATAACAATCCTAACAGTCTGCGCACTGCAGCAGAGGAAGCTGGCGATGATCTTGCGGGGATATTTGCAACACCGTTCAAACATGAAGTCATCTATCCGCAACAGTTGCCCAATGCCGCATACGCGCATTTGGCTCGCAAACTTTGTGATGAAAAAGACGCTATGCTCATTTTGGATGATGTGCGCGCTGGTTTTCGATTGGACCGAGATTGTAGCTGGGAAAGTATTGGGGTTCGTCCTGACCTTTCATCATGGGGTAAAACTCTGGCTAATGGTCATGCGCTTTCTTGCCTGATGGGCAGCGACCGAGCGAAAGAAGCAGCGGGCAAGATATTTGTTACGGGGTCATTTTGGTCTGGTGCTGCTGCTATGGCTGCGGGACTCAAAACGCTCGAGATTATCAAGACCACCGATTATATTGAGCGCACGGTTAGCCTTGGCAACCGCCTGCGCGACGGCTTAGCTCAGGTCGCAAAAGACACTGGCGTGCCGATGGACCAAACGGGTCCAGCGCAGATGCCGTTGATCATGATCAATGATGAAGATGGCAACAGGAATCTTAGTGCCTGTATGGCGTTCTGCGACGCGCTGCTCGATCACGGCGTCTTCTTTCATCCCTTCCACAATATGTTCATCACACCAGCCATGTCCGAGGACGACATTGACCGAACAATTGAGGCCTGCCACGAAGTAGCGAAATTGTTGCCTTCCATGTCGTTACCAGAAATCGCATTTTAAACATTGGCAGGAGGGCGCAATTAATCTCTCAAACAGCAAGCCTTTGATTTCGATAATGCACTCAGCGCAGCAACGCATATCGCGGATGGTAAAGTCGAGGGCAAAGTGATTGTCCAAATTCATGCAAAGCAACCGTAAGGAAAGTCATGGCTTTAATTTTGTTTCACACACCAAATTCTCGTTCCTTGCGGCCGCTTTGGTTGCTCGAAGAGATGGGACTCGATTTCGATTTAAAAGTGATGGCCTATGATGCAGATTATTTTGCATCTGATAGCTACAGAGAGATTAATCCCATGGGGAAGGTGCCAGCCCTGTATGATGGCGATAAGCTTATTCTAGAGTCCACAGTCATATTACAATATATTCTAGCTAAATATGGCCCATCACTTTTAAGTGTAGAGGCTGATGAGACTGATTTTGGATTTTATTTGACTTGGCTGCACATGGCCGAGAGCGGCCTATCGCACTATCTAGCTGTGCTACTTGGTCAAATGATGGGCATTGATAAATATGCTGTATCCGAAGATTTCGAATCCTATGTGAAATATCAAGCCGAGAAGGCTTTTGAGATGCTCAATAACCATCTTAGCCAAAGGTCATATATTGCCTCAGAGAGATTCACCGCTGCTGATATCTCGGTTGGATATAGCCTGTTTCTGGCAAACAAGCTTTGTAGACTGCCCTTGCCAAATCGCGTAGAAACTTATTTTGAGAGATTACAGGATCGGCCAGCTTGGCAAAAGATTGTTTTGATCAAAGGAGAAACGCAATGAAAGCCCTAGTCTTCAATGGCCCTCGTGATATTCGTTACGAAGATTTCAAAGACCCCGCGCGCACTATCGACAATGCCGTTATCATGCAGGTCGAAAAATGCAGCATTTGCGGATCAGACCTGCACATTTATCATGGCGACCAGATTGGCAAGACCAATTATGATGCAGAGCAGCATAAATTTTGCGTAGGCCATGAATTTATTGGCGAGGTCGTCGAGATCGGGCCAGATGTGCATGACCTGAAGGTCGGGGACAAGGTCTT
>CALDZL010000019.1 GCA_937944295.1 uncultured Sphingorhabdus sp. | reverse complement strand
GTCAAAGACCTGCGAACCGGCATCGAAAGCACTTCGCCCGACAACGTGCTGGATGGCGATCTAAACGAGTTCATGGAAGCAGCCTTGGCACATCAGGTGACAGGAAGTGAAGGTGTTGTGGTTGAGGATGTGGAGTAGGGTGTTTACAATTGCCTCCTCCTTGTGGGGAGGCGCGTGAGCCAAGGCTTTAGCCGCAGGGGAACTGGTGGGGAGAATTAAGACACATAAGCTTTTTTGAAATAGATGTTTAAATCTTTTTTATCCTGTTTGCTGTATCCACCATTTTTCTTTCCTAAATCATTTATAACATTCGGTATCACGTCATGTAACTGGTCAAGTGCATCGTCTATACCAGTAACTAATTTGTAGAATGAGCGTCCATCAATTTCTCTTATCCGTTCGTTAACTGGTTTGCGATTTCCTGTTGCTTTGTCAGGTGGAGTAAAAGGCATATCAAAAGTGATTGGTTTTTTTGGTATTATTTTAACATAGTAAGCAGTTGCCTTGAAGTATTTACTCGCTTTTTTGTTTACTAAGTTATCAAACTCAACGTAATGATCGACTAACTTGCCTCCAGAAACTGTATTGTGTTTATTTTTAATTTCGGCGATTACGCTCTTGTCATTTTTGATAAGATCAATTTCATTTCCTTTAGTGAGTGTAGTCCAGCCTTTTACAGAACCTAATATATTATTATGAAAGTCGCCAATTTCATTTTGCAATGTCTTTTGAGTCTGCCTGCTTTTTTCTGATTTTTCCCATTCAGTAGAGGTAAAGTCATTTACAGCTAATTCAAATATTGGGCCGAATGGATCGATAACATTAGAATGAAATTTAGTGTCTTTGTTCTTGTCTGCTTCTATACCTGCTTCAAGAACGCGTGAGACGTGCGTTTTTAAGTCGTCATCTGAAATATACGATAGGTAAGACATGGTGTAGCAACTTCATTTATTTTTTAATGTCATTAATAAGCATTTTGTTATTTACTAAAAGTCGTAAATCAATATATAAAAACCATGTATAAGGTTGTATAAGGTGGTTATAAATGCTGGTTTACACGGTTTCGGAAGCTGCAAAAAAGCTTGGTGTTTGTGCGGAGACTATACGTCGTTGGGATAAAGACGGTAAGCTTATAGCAACTAGAAATCCAATGAATAATTATAGGGTTTATGAAGAAGAAACGCTTAGTAAAGTTTCTTTTCTCCGTCATGTTGATGAAAGTGATACAGAAGAACACCAACATATTGAACCAATTAAAAACTATAAATCTATAGAACTCTTTGCAGGCGCAGGCGGTCTTGCGCTCGGTCTTGAAAAGGCCGGCTTGGAGCATCTTTTATTAAATGAAATTGATAAAGATGCTTGTAATACGATACGTAAGAATAGACCTGAATGGGATATTATTGAAGGTGACGTTTCCAATATTCACTTTGGTCGTTTCAAAGGTAAGGCTGATGTTGTAACGGGAGGATTTCCTTGCCAAACTTTTAGTTATGCTGGCAAGAAATTGGGTTTCGAAGACACACGAGGCACAATGTTTTATCAATTTGCTCGGTGCGTAAAAGAAACACAACCAAAGATTTGTATTGGTGAAAACGTTCGAGGCCTTTTAAATCACGATGGGGGCAGAACGTTACAAACAATGGTCAATGTATTAGAAGAACTTGGCTACGATGTAATCAAACCGCAAGTGCTTAGAGCGATTCACTACAATGTACCACAAAAACGAGAGCGCCTACTCATAGTTGGCGTTAAAAAAGGTAGTGGAATTACATTTGAATATCCTAAGCCTCAACCACGAATATATACTCTTAAAGATGCTTTGAAAGCTGGCGACCTATTTCCTACTGATGTTGAAGTTTCCAAAGGTCAAACTTACCCTCCCAGAAAACGTGAAATTTTGGCTCAAGTACCGCCAGGTGGATATTGGAGAGACTTACCTGTTGAACTTCAGAAAGAATATATGTTGAAAAGCTTCTATTTGGGTGGTGGTAAAACTGGTATGGCGAGGCGTATTTCATGGGATGAACCCAGCCTCACATTGACCTGTGCGCCCGCTCAAAAACAAACGGAACGATGCCATCCTGATGAAACAAGACCATTTCAAATGCGTGAGTATGCCAGAATTCAAACGTTTCCAGACGATTGGGAATTCGCTGGAAGTTTGAGTCAGCAATATAAACAAATAGGAAATGCTGTTCCTGTTAATCTCGGATATTTTATTGGCCAAGCCGTTGTAAAAGCACTTAATAGTTCTTCAAAATTTTTATCCAAGCAAAAAAATCTATCCCCGCTTTTAAAACCTCATGCATAATCCTTTCATCAGCAAGATGCACAACCGTGGAACGCGCAACCATCGTTTTATGTCTTGCTGAAAGCGGAGCGGTTGTGGTCATCGAATGCGTGTGAGCGACTTACGGTTTGTGCTGGGTTTGATACGGGATTATCGCGAATGATAATCTGCCTGATCGGCTCAAGCGTTTTCCAAGAGGCTTTGTCGGAACGGTGTGCCTGAGTAGTTCGGCATTGACATCAAATCTCC